>NZ_CP039710.1:20000-155000 GCF_005886755.1 Thermoactinomyces vulgaris | reverse complement strand
AGGCGGGATGGATCACCTTTTTTCTGTGGATGAATGATACAAAGATCGTTGAATCATCGGCAGGAAAAAGACAAAGACGAAGGGGCGAAAAAACGCCGGAAAAGATGGTTGCCAAACTTAAAAGATGGCTGCCAAAAACTTATGGAGTCCGTCTGTTATTGGTATAATAAGACGAAGTGGGTTTGGCGATGAATTGAAATGAACCGGTGATTCCATGGTCATGGGGCGGTTGTCATGAAACTGGATCTAATGGGCAAAGCAACGATCTGATGCAACAGAAACGAAAAAGGGATCAGGGCGCGTTGGTCCTCAAGGGAAGCACCGATTGCCGGTGGTTTGGGTGGATGCCGTTTTTTCAAGACCCAAAGCGGTTTCTTTCAAAACCATGTCCTTTTCACCGGACGGATCGTTCAATTGGACGGAGATTTTGTTGCAGAGAAAAAGAAAAAGAGCGAAAACCGTTGAGACTTGAATGTTCAAGTCTTTTTTCTTGTAAACGGAGGGAGAAAAAATTTGGATCAGACGAGAGCGCCAATATTTGATGCATTAAAAGAACATGTGGCACGAAAGTGGATCAATTTCCATGTGCCGGGCCATAAACAGGGGCAAATGTTTGACCGGGAAGCATTGGAATGGTTTCATCCTCTTTTATCCATGGATTTGACGGAAGTGGGGCAGCTGGATGATTTACACCAGCCGACGGGAGTCATTAAAGAAGCCCAGCAGCTGGCGGCGGAAGCTTTTCGGGCAACAACGACTTATTTTTTGGTGGGGGGGACGACCGCCGGCAACTTGGCTGCGATTTTGGCATGTTGTCCATCCGGGGGTTCGGTGATTGTGCAGCGAAGCAGCCATCAATCTGTGTTTCACGGCTGCATGTTGGCAGGAGCCAAGCCTGTTTATTTGAAGACCGGTTTTGATGAATGCGGAGTGGAAAAGCCGGTTTCCCCCCGGGAAATTGAACGGATTTTAAAGGAAGATGATTCGGTGAAAGCGGTGGTCCTGACCAGTCCGTCCTACTATGGCAGGGTTCAACCGGTCCGGGAAATTGCGCAGGTTTGCCACCGGCATCGGGTTCCGCTCATCGTGGATGAAGCCCATGGGGCGCACTTTGGATTTCACAAAGCACTGCCGCAGTCTGCCATGGATTTGGGAGCGGATATTGCTGTTCAGTCCACCCATAAGATGTTGCCTTCCATGACCATGTCGTCCATGTTACACTTGCAAGGCCAAAGGGTTTCCCCTGACGAAGTGCGTCACTGGCTGCGGGTGATCGAATCAAGCAGTCCTTCTTATCCACTGATGGCCTCCTTGGATGTGACACGCCGTCTTATGGCGACAGAAGGGGAAAGGCTCTTGGACCGTTTGTTAACCGATCTGGAATATTTCCGGGGAAATATCCAATCTCTTCAATCTTTGTCTGAGCTAAAAGCGGATGATCCATTGAAATTCACCTTGACGGCCAATGGAAAAATAACGGGATTCCAATTGGCCGATCGGCTGAAACAGGAAGGCATTCATGCGGAATTGGCCGATCCGTTGTCCGTATTGTTGGTTTTGAGTCTGGGAACCACCCGGGAGGATTTAAAGATCCTGTGGAAAGCTCTAAAAAAAATTGATCAATCTCTTGCAGGGATTCCTGCTTCCTCTGCCAAGGTTTCCTTTGCTTTTGCAACGGATACGCAAAAAGTCCGCCTGCCACTGAGCGAACTTCGCCGCCGGTCTTTCCGGGCGGTGCCCTTAAGTGAAGCCGCGGGCAAGGTCGCCGTGGAGATGGTGGTTCCTTATCCGCCGGGAATCCCGGTGGTGCTGCCCGGAGAGACATGGACCCGGGAAGCGCAGGAAACCATTGAAACCATTCTCAAAGGCGGCGGGCAAGTGCGGGGGGTTTCACAACATTTCAATCCCACCGTGAATGTGCTAACCTGAATACGTTGAGCCAAGCGCAGGATGGAGGAGAACGATGAAAGGAAAGTTTATTACTTTTGAAGGTCCGGAAGGAGCCGGAAAAACAACACAAATCAAGCGGGTTCACCAATATTTGCAAAAGCGGCGGGTTCCTTGCCTGGTGGTGCGGGAACCCGGGGGGACCATCATCGGGGATCGTGTGCGGGAAATTTTGCTCGATCCCGGCCGGAGCGAGATGAAATGGAAGACCGAGGTGTTGTTGTATGCCTCTTCCCGTGCCCAGCTTGTCAATGAAGTGATCCGCCCCCATTTGGATCAGGGATTTGTGGTGCTTTGTGACCGCTATATTGATTCAAGCTTGGCTTATCAAGGTTACGGGGCTGAAAAAGATGTGGAGGAAGTGAGAAAACTGAACCAATGGGCCACGGACGGATTGATGCCGGACCGTACGTATTTGCTCGACATCCCGGTGGAAGTGGGCCGAAAACGGCTGTTGAGCCGCGGAGGGAAGAAGGATCGCATGGAGTTGAAAGAGAAAATGTTTCATGAACGGGTCCGCAAAGGGTTCCGGCAAATTGCTTCTAAAGAGCCGTCCCGCTTTTGCACCATCCGTGCGGAACAGTCCGGCGACAGAGTGTTTCAGGAGATCGTGGAGGATCTGAATTCATGGTTTCTCCGTTAATCTGAAATAGAATTTGCTCAACTTTTATCATCGATGATAAAATGTTATCAAAGGTTCTGAGCACTGGTTTGTGCAAAACTTTTGGAACCTGATAACCAAACGGTTGCATAAGATTCCGAACGCGTTGAGATAGATTTTTTCCGAACTTGTTGCAAAACAGGTGATGTTTGCCGCTTGCCTTACCGGCGGATGACTGGCCGATATGCAACCTCTGGCCATACTGGTCTTCAGGGTATTGGCTGTTTTGGAGGGATTGCTGCATGCAAAGAGTAATAGGTGTCCGCTTCCGACAAGCGGGTAAGATATATTTTTTTGATCCACTCGATTTCGAGGTGAAACGCGGAAATTACGTGATTGTGGAAACAGTTCGCGGAATTGAATACGGACAAGTGGTTTCCGGCATACGCTATGTAAAAGATGACGAGGTGGTTTTGCCACTGAAACCGGTGATCCGGATTGCCACGGAACAAGACAAAAAGCAAGTGGAGGAGAATCAAAAGGCAGCAAAATCAGCAATGGGAGTCTGCCTGGAGAAAATACGCAATCACGGGTTGGAAATGAAGCTCGTGGATGCCGAATATACATTTGACCGGAATAAAATCATTTTTTATTTTACAGCAGACGGTCGGGTGGACTTCCGGGAATTGGTGCGGGATTTGGCTGCCGTTTTTCGAACCCGCATCGAATTGCGCCAAATCGGAGTCCGGGATGAAGCGAAGATGCTCGGGGGACTGGGCCCTTGCGGCCGGGTTCTCTGCTGCTCCTCCTTTTTGGGGGACTTTGAACCGGTTTCGATCAAGATGGCCAAAGATCAAAACCTTTCATTAAATCCGGCCAAAATATCCGGGTTGTGCGGCCGATTGATGTGTTGCCTCAAATTTGAAAATGAGGTGTATGCAGAGGCCAAACAGCTCCTGCCCGATTTGGGCGAACAGGTCGTCACCAAAGAAGGAATGGGTAAAGTGATATCAATAAACATGTTGGAGCGTCGGGTTCTGGTGGAACTGGCGGATACCGGCGCCATGGTTGAATATGACATTGAGGATGTAACCATCGGCGGATCTCCGCAGGCCAGCGGAATGAAATCATAGATGAAAAAATCTTAACCGTTTTTGGTGCTTGAACGAGGTGGGGGGGCTTGGACAAGGAAGAAATCTTTAAACGGATCGCGCGTGTCGAAGAACAAATCGGTGAATTATATATCGAATTGGGCGGTCTGAAAGAGCAGATTGTGGAATTGATCGAGGACAACACTCGGCTGGTTATGGAAAATCAACGGTTACAGGAAAAGGAAGAGGCAAGGGTTCTTGCATCAAACCGGGATCAAACCCGGGCAGGAAACAAGGAACAAGACGAAGAAGACGTTGGACAAGGAGTTCATCATCTGGTTGATTTATACGATGAAGGATTTCATATTTGCAATGTTCACTACGGTCGTATGCGCGGTGAAGGGGATTGCCTGTTTTGCATTGCCTTTCTCAATAAATCATCGAAAGAAAAATGACGCCGGGATCCCGGCGTTTTTTTATGCGGAGAGGGGAAAAATGTCCAAACCTTATGTCGTTTATATCCTGGAATGCAGTGACGGAACCCTGTATACGGGAATCACCAATCGTTTAAAGCAAAGAATGAAATCCCATCAACAGGGGAAAGGTGCCAAATATACACGCGGGCGGTTGCCCGTCCGGTTACGATATGTGGAAAGAGGGGGCGATAAATCTTGGGCTTTGAAACGGGAAAGAGAAATCAAAAAAATGTCCAGGCGAAAGAAGTGGGAATTAATCAAAAAAAGGGGAGTCATGGATGGAGATTCAAAAGAGTTTCATGAATGAAGGACAAGAAGGGACGCTTTATGTTGTCGGGACCCCGATTGGCAATTTACACGATTTCAGTCCGAGGGCCCGCGAAATATTGGAGCAAGTGGATATCATTGCGGCGGAAGACACACGCCATACCCGCAAGTTGCTCAGCGCGTTCGGGATCCGGGGAACGCTGGTCAGTTACCATGAGCATAACAAGCAATCCAGAGAGCCGGAACTTATCCAAAAGTTGATGGATGGCAAAAACATTGCGCTGGTCAGCGATGCGGGGATGCCCGGCATTTCCGATCCCGGCGAACCGCTCATCCAAAAGGTCACCAGCCGGGGGATTCCCGTGGTTCCGATCCCTGGCCCCAATGCGGCCGTCTCCGCTCTGGTGGCTTCGGGGCTTCCCACACAACCGTTTGTTTTTATCGGCTTCTTGCCCAGGGGAAAAAAGGAACGGAAGAAGGAGTTGGAAAGCTGGCGCTTGATTCCGGCCACCCTGATCTTTTATGAAGCCCCCCACCGGTTGCCGGAGATGTTGAAAGATCTGCTGGAGGTTCTGGGAAACAGGAATGTGGCCATTTGCCGTGAACTGACCAAAAAACACGAAGAATGGTTGAGGGGAAAATTGAGTGACGGGCTGGATTATTTCAAGGAGAAGAAAGCGCGGGGGGAATTTACGATTGTGGTGGAAGGAGCGGACCTTTCCCGGACGGAAGATACGGAGCCGGAAGAAGAATGGCATTCATGGTCCATTCATGAACATGTCGAAAAATATATCAGTCAGGGATGGACAAAGAAAGAAGCGGTGAAGCAAGTGGCTCGGGAACGTTCCCTGCCCAAGCGGGAAGTGTACAACGCTTATCACAAAAACGGGGCGGATGTGGAATAAATCCGGTTGGAATGGAGCAGACAAAAAGAAAAAAGCAAAGGAATTCCAGTAGCATGTCCGTTTCATGTATAATTGAAACGATAAAGGAAGCGGTTTTTTATTTCTGGAGGTGAATCGTTTGAAGAAAAAAGGCGCGCTTCTCGGGGCTTTACAGCGAATCGGGAAGTCATTCATGTTGCCGATCGCCGTTCTTCCGGCCGCCGGGATTTTGATGGGTTTCGGCGCGTTATTAACGAACCAGGAATATTTTGCGGAAGGATCGGTTCCGTATTTTATCGGCGAAGTCTTTAATGCCGGGGGCAGTGCCATTTTTGACAATCTCGCCCTGTTGTTTGCCATCGGGGTGGCCCTCGGACTGACGGGGAATGCCGGTGCATCCGCGTTGGCGGCAGTTGTCGGCTATTTTCTGATGAGCAAAGTAGTTTCCCTCGGCAGCACCGAATCGATGGAATTAAACACGGGAGTGCTGGGCGGAATCATCGCCGGGGCCATTGCGGCTTATATGTACAATCGCTATCACGATATAAAACTGCCGGACTGGCTGCAATTCTTTGGCGGCAAG
This sequence comes from Thermoactinomyces vulgaris, assembly GCF_005886755.1. NCBI lineage: Bacteria > Bacillati > Bacillota > Bacilli > Caryophanales > Thermoactinomycetaceae > Thermoactinomyces > Thermoactinomyces vulgaris. The sequence continues at coordinate 149,151 of NZ_CP039710.1, read as the reverse complement.
CGTTTTGTCCCCATTGTCACTTCCTTGGTCATGGTTTTGGTCGGTCTCATCTTTCTGGTGGTTTGGCCGCCGGTTCAACAGGCGATCAATGCCGGCGGAAATTGGATTATCGGGCAAGGAGCCATCGGGCTTTTCTTGTACGGGGTGTTTAACCGTCTGCTGATTCCTTTCGGACTGCATCATATTTTAAATACATTGGTCTGGTTTAACATTGGTGAATACACGACCGAAGCCGGCAATGTGGTTACCGGGGACATCCCCCGTTTCTTTGCTCAAGATCCGTCTGCCGGAATCTTTATGACCGGATTTTATCCCATTTTGATGTTTGCGCTGCCGGCGGCATGTTTTGCCATGCTGCATGAAGTAAAGCCGGAACGTCGCAAACTGGTTTCGGGGATTTTGATCAGTGCGGCGCTGACGGCATTGATCACCGGAATCACCGAACCCATTGAGTTCTCATTTATGTTTGTCGCACCTTTTCTTTATGTCATTCATGCCATTCTTACCGGAACTTCCATGGCAGTGGTTTACCTGCTTGGAATCCGCCACGGATTTTCCTTTTCAGCCGGGGGCATTGACTTTTTCCTGAATATGCATCTGGCAACCAAACCGTGGCTGTTGGCATTGGTCGGGATCATTTATGCGGTGATTTATTATGTGGTGTTCCGGTTGTTAATCCGTTGGATGAATTTGAAAACGCCGGGACGTGAAGATGAAACGGAAGACGGCGCGGAGAAACAAAAACAGGCCCGATCCGATGAAGACGAATTAGCCAGGAAGGTTTTGGCAGCCATCGGTGGAAAAGAGAATATCGACCAATTGGATGCTTGTATCACCCGGTTAAGGATGACGGTGAAAGATGAAGACAAACTGGATGAGGAACAATTGAAAAAACTGGGGGCTTCCGGAGTGATCAAAGTAGGTTCCGGGAACTTCCAAGCCGTTTTCGGTACCAAATCCGAACAATTGAAGGACCGGATCTTACAATGGATTCAAGCCGAAGAGCAGCAAGAAACCGGGGAAAAACCGGAGGAAAAGCAATAACCGGCATAAAAAAAGCGAGGTTCAACTGATGAGCCTCGCTTTATCTTGAGCGTGCAGAAGAGTTTCATGCGAAATGAATTGTGACATGCAATTGGCAAACTTTTGGAACAACAAAGAAATCATTTCCGTAACCCTGTATTTTTTATATGTATGTGGTCGGATGATGATTGCTAAAATGAAACAAAAAAGTGAAATTCTATCCTTCAAGCGGGAAAGCACGTGAGTCGAGAGGGAAGGAAATGATTTTGTTTATAACAAATTTTTCCTTAGTCTGCGTAGACTTTTTCACCATGGATCATTTGATACATCTCTTCGATACATTTTTTGCTGACAACTTTATTTTTATAGCGAACGGTGTCTTCCACTTCGCCACTGAAAATGCAAGCGGGTTCATATTTTTTCAGAACAATCCGTTCACCGTCAACATAAATTTCCAGGGCGTCTTTTTCGCCAATTCCCAGTGTTCGACGTAATTCGATAGGTATAACAACACGGCCAAGTTCGTCTACCTTACGTACAATGCCCGTAGATTTTAACATTTTCCGAATCTCCTCTCAACGAAATCTGGTTTTGGGAAATTTTTCTCTTTGAATTGACGTCAAATTTCGACATCGACGTTAAGATCATCATACCAACGATTCCCATAACAGTCAATATAACTAGAGGATTTTTATAGAAAATTCCTTAATAATATTAAGGATAAAATATATTTAGATAGAAAAAAGTTTAACATCTATCAATAAATATTTATTTTGTTAATATCGCGCCGATATGATAAGTCTTGTTGTTTTCTAAGATTTCTACAAAAATAGATGATAGAAATGACAGCTTGGCGATAACCAGCAACCGCCGGAAGATTGGCGGCCAACCCATATAAGGAGGGGTGGGATTGTTACCCGTATCCGTTGAACTGAAGAGGAAATTGGAATGGTTGAATGATTCATTGAAACAAGCTTTTCCTTTGCAATCCCTCGATAAATCCGCCATACGGAAACGTTTGAAAGAAGCAGGCGCTTTTTATTCCATTGAAAAATGGAGCGGCGAAGAGATCAAAGATTTTCTCCAAGAACGGTTTCTGGTCGGAGTCGATGGTTCGGTAAACTCCACCAAAGGCTCGCAAACCCGCACCTTGTCCGTTTTCCAGGCATTGGCCAAAGCCACCAACGGGAAAGAAAAGTGGGCAGCGGATGTGTATACGCCGCTTTTAAAAGGAGATGAAACCAAAGAGGGCAATGCGGCCAGCGAAGCCCGCAAAAGAGGAGATCTGTTGTCCCGTCTCGAAATGCAGGTCACGATGGAGGCGATGGAAGACTGGGCTCCACGGGTCGTGATGTTGGACGGTTCTTTGCTGCACTTCTATATATCGGATGCAAAAAGCTGGGAACAAGTGGCGCAAATGGCGGAAAGCCAAAATTCGCTTCTGGTTGGGGTTTCAGAGGAAATTGAGACTCGGACCTTGGTTCATGCCTTTTTCCCCGAGTATCCGGCATTGACCGACCGTGATTTGTTGTACGGGGTCCTGCAAGAAGGGGAAGCGTTTGAATGGGAAGCGTGGAGCCCGTCGGGAAGCCGCATGTGGAAAATGGCTTTTCGGACTTCCAAAAGCCCGCAACCGATTGGACTGGACGGATTGAAGTCCCAGTGGGAAGACCGGTGGAACCTGGCAAGGTTGGTTTACAGCTTGACGCCGGAGCAGGGACGGGGCATCCCTTACTGGCTGGACATTGTGGACAATCAGGTGAGGGTTACCGACCCGTTGGTGGAAACCATGGTGGAACAGTACATTGATCCTGAACTGCGTTACCGGCTGTTGCAAAGCAAAAGAAAAGAACGGATGATTTAGAATCCGATGGAACAGGAGAGATCGATCATGCAAGTGGTAGGTGTCACCACTCAACAGGAAGTTTATGTTGTCTCCCGGGAGCGGAAGTTCCGCATCAACGAAATTCTGGTCATTGAAGACCCTGCATTGAACCATCCGCAGGGAGAAGTGGTGGAAACCATGTCGTACAACCGCCTGATTCCGATGGGGCTGGATAAATCGTTGGTGGACGGGCAAGTGATTGATACATTGGAACAAATCGGCTATGACATTGAATCGGATGAAATCAATCTGGCGAAGCTGCGTCTGTATGAGGAAGCCCCGCATCCGGTGCGGACCGGGTGTCCCGTCCGTTTGCCTTCATTTGAAGAAGTGCGCCATCTCCTTGTCAAAACGTCCCCGGATGAAGGAATGACGTTGGGGGAAATCCGGGGAACGGAATCCATGGCGGGGACGATTTCTGATGATTTAAAAGACCGGGTTGTGATGATGGAGCACGGCGAGTTGAGGCCACAAGAAGGGGTTCCCTTCATTTTTGACATTCAATCGATGCAACAGTATCCGCATGTCGGCATCTTTGGCGGATCCGGATCGGGAAAATCATTCGGCTTGCGGGTGATGTTGGAAGAATTGATGAAACTCCGGATTCCCGCGCTTGTGTTTGATCCGCACTTTGAAATGGACTTTTCCGACCCGGCTCCCGGATTATCGAACCAGGCTCCGGATTTTCGGGATCTTTTTGTAACGGTGCAAATCGGCAAAGAAGTGGGGATTTCTTTTTCCGATTTGTCAACGCGGGATGTGGTGGAACTGTTGCGGGCCGCCGGAAGCCAGCTTTCCGATTCCATGGTGAATGTGATCCAGATGTTGCACCGGCCCCGGGACAGTTTTGAAACGTTCAGCGATCGCATCGGCAATTTGGTGCAAGCCCTCGATGAAGGGAAACAAGGTTTGGAAAGACAGTTAAGAAAGAAAGAAGATTTGACACCGATGGATGTCCAACGGATTCAGGAATTGATGCAATTGTTGCAGCAATACGGTTCTTTGCCGCCTTCTTCCGTCAAAGGAGTGGACTGGCGTCTGAAACGTCTGGACAAAGCCGGATTGTTCCAGCGGGATATCCGGTCCATTGAACAGGGACTGGAGCAAGGAAAGCTGGTGGTCGTCCAGGGGAACGCCTGGATCCTGCAAGTTTTTGCCACTTATGTCACCGGTACGCTGTACCGGAAACGCCGTGAGTATAAAGATGCGCGAATGAACGGGGAGGAAGGGCATTTCTTTCCGCCATTTGTCATCGTGACTGATGAAGCTCACAATTTTGCCCCCAAATCGCTCGATTCCCCGGCGAAGTCGATTTTAAAGGAAATCGCGCAGGAAGGGCGGAAATACGGTGTCTTTTTGTTCCTGGCAACGCAACGCCCGACATTGCTGGATGAGACCATTACCGCCCAGCTGAACACCAAATTCGTATTCCGGACCGTTCGGGCCACGGATATTGCCACTTTGCGGGAAGAAACGGATTTGACCCCGGAAGAAGGGAAGCGGCTTCCTTATTTGCGCTCGGGGGACACCTTTGTTTCGTCAGCCGCTTTTGGGCGGACGGTGTTTATACGGATTCGTGCCGCCTACACCCAAAGTCCCCATTTGGCCAATCCGTTTGACGAGCTGAAACGGTTTTCCGCACAACAAGACCAAAAATTGCTGGATACGCTGACGGAATCTTTGCCGGTGTTTGAAACCGACCTGATGCAAGTGTTGAGCCGGGTCAATCAGGAATGCGGGCTGAATTGGGATGTGCACCGGCTGAAGCAGGAACTGGAACGTCTTTCCCAATCCGGAAAATTGACGAAACATGAAACGCCTTTTGCAGTCCGGTACGACCGCGGAGAAGGTTTGAAAGTTTAAAAAGAGAGGATCCGGTTCAAACTATGAGACAGGAACCGGAGCTTTTCAAGGTCTTTTTTGTGATGTATAATTAAATGACAAATTAAACACTTGCCGATTCGATGACGGGGATGAGTAGTGGGTGGAAGCTATGGACAGAGAGCCGGGACAGGTGAAAGCCGGCATAGCGGAAGCCGATGAAATGGCCCCCGAGTATTCTCTTTGAACCGGACCGTTGTCCCAAAGTAGGAGAGAACGTTTTCCCGCGTTACGGGAGCAGAGTGGGTGATCGCCTTTTCTTGTGCGATGAAGCCAAATTGGGTGGTACCGCGAGACCGGATCTCGTCCCAACGTGGACGGGATTTTTTATTTCCATAGAAACCAAGTCTGATTTGACGGAAAGGGGTTGCCAAGATGGGAGACAAAAAGAAAACTTTCTATATTACAACGCCGATTTATTATCCAAACAGCCATTTGCATATCGGCCATGCTTATTCAACGGTGGCCGGGGATGCCATGGCCCGGTACAAACGGTTGCGCGGTTATGATGTCATGTACCTGACCGGAACCGACGAGCACGGGCAGAAAATCCAAAAAAGTGCGGAAGCGGCCGGGAAAGACCCCCAAACTTTTGTCGACGAGATTGTTGCCGGCATCCAAAAGTTGTGGGGGGCCTTGGATATCTCATACGATGACTTCATCCGGACCACTGAACCCCGTCATAAAAAAGTGGTGCAAAAGATCTTTCAGAAACTGTTGGATCAAGGGGATATTTATCTGGGGGAATATGAAGGATGGTATTGTGTGCCCTGTGAATCTTTTTTCACCGATCGCCAGGCGGAAGGCGGAAAATGCCCGGATTGCGGCAGGGACATCCAGAAGATCAAGGAGAAAAGTTATTTTTTCCGGATGAGCAAGTATGTCGACAAACTGCTTGCCTTTTATGAAGAAAACCCGGATTTTATTCAACCGGAATCCCGGAAGAATGAAATGATCCAAAACTTTATCAAGCCCGGGTTGGAAGATCTCAGCATTTCGCGGACGACGTTTGACTGGGGAATTCCCGTCGCCAGCGATCCGGAACACGTGGTCTATGTATGGCTGGATGCACTTACCAACTATATTACGGCCATCGGTTATCTGTCTGATGATGAAGAGCAAAGAGCCCGGTTTGAAAAGTACTGGCCGGCTGATGTCCACTTGGTGGGAAAAGACATTGTCCGTTTTCACACCATTTATTGGCCGATTTTCCTGATGGCTTTGGGGCTTCCGCTGCCGAAAAAAGTGTTCGGCCACGGATTTTTCCAAGTGATGGGCGAAAAGATGTCCAAATCCAAAGGAAACGTGATCGATCCGATTCCGTTGATCGAACGCTACGGGCTGGACTCGGTGCGTTATTATTTGCTTCGCGAAGTTCCGTTTGGAGCTGACGGGGTCTTTACGCCGGAAGCCTTCGTGGAACGGGCCAATGCTGATTTGTCCAACGACTTGGGGAATTTGTTGCATCGCACCTTGGCTATGTTGAACAAGTATTTTGACGGGGTTGTGCCGGAACGGGTGGAAAACGCAACCGAACATGACCAAAAACTGGTTGAAAAAGCCCGCGAAACGGTACATAAAGTCGAAGAAGCCATGGAAGAATTGCAGTTTTCGGTTGCCCTTTCGGCCATTTGGGAGCTGGTTCGTTTCGGAAACCGTTATATTGAAGCGACCCAGCCGTGGAATCTGGCTAAAGATGAAGAAAAACGTAGCACCCTGGGTTCCGTGCTGTACCATCTGCTGGAAGAACTGAGAATGGTCAGCATTTTGATTCAGCCTTTCATGACCCAGGCGCCGGCGAAAATGTGGGAACAATTGGGGATTGAGGATGCGAACCTGACCACCTGGGACAGCTTGTACACCTTCGGGGCGTTAAAGCCGGGGACGAAAACCAAAAAAGGTCAGCCGATTTTCCCGCGTTTGGATGTAAAAAGCGAAGTGGAGGAGATCTTAAAAATGATTGGGAACACGCAACAAGTGCAACAAAAAGAGGAGAAAAAACAAGAAAAACAGAAAAAAACAGAGGGTCTGATTTCCATCGACGACTTCGCCAAAGTGGAACTTCATGTGGCGGAAGTGCTGGAAGCGGAACCGGTTGAAAAAGCAGACCGGCTGTTAAAGTTGCAACTTGATTTGGGATCGGAAAAAAGACAAGTGGTTTCGGGAATTGCCAAACACTATCAACCGGAAGAGTTAAAGGGAATGAAAGTGATTTGTGTCACCAACTTGAAGCCGGTGAAATTGCGCGGTGAATTGTCGGAAGGCATGATTTTGGCCGCCTCGGAGGGAGAACGCCTGGTGCTTGCGACCGTATCCGGGGACATTCCGAACGGCACGAGAATCAAGTAAACCGGCATGCCTTCCGCAACAGGGATAGGAGGACGATCGGATGGCGGATACAAAAAGTTCGTCCAATGAGTGGTACAAGGTGTTGGAATGGGTTGCGGCCATTGCCTTGGCCGTGATTATCGCTGCGGGCATCCGCACCTTTTTGTTTGTACCCTATGAGGTGCACGGGGCATCCATGGAACCCACCTTGCAAGGTGATGAGCTGTTGATCGTCAACAAGTTGATATACCGTGTTGACCAGCCCGATTACGGGGACATCGTGGTCTTCCATACCGATGAACAGCGGGATTTTATTAAACGGGTGATCGGCTTGCCCGGGGACCAGATTGCCATAAAGGACGGCAAGGTGTTTCGAAACGGAAAACCGTTGGAAGAACCTTATATTTATGAGCCCATGAATTTCAACATGGAAGAGGAAGTCACGGTGCCCGAAGGACATATTTATGTGCTCGGGGATAACCGAAACAACAGCAAGGACAGCCGCAGAATCGGCCCGGTGAACATCGATGCGGTGGTCGGCCGTGCCGATTTGATCATATGGCCGCTGGACCGGATGCATTTTTTGACACAGCAGAGTAAGCAGTAACCGGAAAGGGTGAGGCGTGTGATGTTGTTTGACACACATACCCATTTGAATGATCCGAAATTTGACGAAGACCGGGAACAAGTCATTGAGCGGGCAAGAGAGGAGTACGGCGTAAAATATATGTTGAATGTGGGGTATAACCGGGAAACCATCCGGCAAACCCTTCAGCTGGCGGAAACTTATTGCTTCATTTATGCTTCCGTCGGTTGGCATCCCGTCGAGGCGAAGGATTGCACCGCGGAGGATTTGGAGTGGATCAAGTCGATGACCCGGCACCCGAAAGTGGTGGCGTTGGGGGAGATCGGATTGGATTACCATTGGGACACCTCCCCCAAAGATATGCAGCAAGCGGTTTTTCGCAAACAAATCGCCATCGCCAAAGAAACGGGATTGCCTATCATTATTCACAACCGGGATGCGGATGAGGACGTGGTGCGGATCTTAAAGGAAGAACATGCCGAAGAAGTCGGAGGCGTGATGCATTGCTTCGGCGGAGACCTTTCGGTTATGGAAGCATGTCTTGACTTGAACTTCATGATCGGTTTGGGAGGACCTGTCACATTTAAAAACGGCAAGCTTCCCCAAAAAATCGCGGAACATGTTCCCTTGGACCGTCTGCTCATTGAAACCGATTGTCCTTATTTGGCTCCCCATCCCTACCGGGGAAAACGAAACGAGACCGGCTATGTCCGGCTCGTTGCCGAAAAAATCGCCGAAATCCGGGGGATGTCTTTGGAAGAGCTCGCTCAAATCACCATGCAAAACGCTTTTCGCCTTTTTGGAATTGATGAAGGAAATTAGAATAATGTTTTTGCGGGCCAATGGGAAGGTGCATTCCTCATTGGCCTTTTTTCGGAAAATGTGGAGCGAGAGGAAGAGAACGTGTGAAAGTGTATGAAGTGATTGTTGTCGAAGGAAAAAATGATACGATCGCGATCCAAAAAGCGGTCGAAGCCGATACGATTGAGACACAGGGTTCGGCATTGGAGCCGTATGTGCTGGCTGAAATCAAACGGGCCCAACAGAAACGGGGAGTCATTATCTTTACCGACCCGGATTATGCCGGCGAACAGATCCGCAAGAAAATTGCCAGGGAAGTGCCCGGGGCCAAACATGCTTTTTTATCCCCCAAAAAAGCGAAAGGAAACCGCAAAATCGGAATTGAACATGCCAAGGCGGAGGATATCATCGAAGCTTTGGCCAAAGTCCGTACGGCCCAAAAAGAGGATACGGTGCAGCCTCCGCTGACATGGGAAGAATATATGGACTTGGGATTTGCCGGTGATGCCGGTTCCCGGAAACTGCGGGAGCAGGTGGCTGAACGGCTTGGCATCGGTTACGCCAATGCCAAACAATTTTACCGGCGGTTGCATGTTTTGCGCATCACTAGGGAAGAAATTGCAGAAGCGCTGGATTATCTGAAGGAGAAAGGAAGCACACAATGAAAGAAAAGCCGATTTCAGCAAGAACGAAAAAATTGCTCAGTGAACACCAAATCCAACTGAAAAAGAGCCTGGGACAAAATTTTTTAACCGATTCCCATGTATTGGACAAGATTATCCATGCGGCTTCGCTGACCAAAAAATCCGGGGTCATTGAAATCGGACCGGGAATCGGGGCTTTGACGGAGCGTTTGGCACAGGCGGCGGGAAAAGTGGTGGCCATCGAGATCGACCAACGGTTAATCCCGATTTTGGAAGATTTGTTTCAAAATGATGACAATGTGGAAATAATAAATGCAGATGCACTGACAGTGGATTTGAAAACAGTGGTTGCAGAACATTTTCGGGATACCGGCTCCCTTCATGTGGTGGCCAACCTGCCTTATTATGTCACTTCACCGATTTTGGTCCGCTTGCTCGAAGAACGGCTGCCGCTTACAAATATTGTCATCATGATCCAAAAAGAGGTGGCGGACCGGCTGAAAGCGGCACCGGGAACCAAAGATTACAGTTCTTTGTCGGTTCTTGTGCAGTATTATGCGGAAGTCGAAGAAGTGGGGCGGGTTCCGAGCCATGTGTTTGTTCCGCGGCCGCAGGTTGATTCCAAGGTGGTTTGTTTGACGCTTAGAAAAGAGCCGAAGGTGCGGGTTCCGGATGAACAAGCCTTTTTCAAAATGGTCCGGGCCGCATTTAATCAGCGTCGGAAAACCTTGTTGAATTCGCTTCATTCTCATCTGTTGTCTTCCGTTTCAAAAGAAGAACTGGAAAAATGGATGTCTGAAGCGGGAATTGATCCGAAACGACGCGCCGAAACATTGGATTTGGAAGAATTTGCAGTCTTGGCTGAAGTGCTTGATCGGAAAAAGATATCGTTTTAACCAACGGAGTCTCGGATCAACCATATCCTGAGTCGATGGAGGTTGTTCCGTGAAATTTTATCATCCGAGAAAAGGTAGAAGAAGCCTGAATGAAATGATTATGGATATCCGGGGATATCTGCAAGAGGATCCGGATGCCCAATATAAAGTGGTGATCGGAACCGATTCGCAAACCCGGGAGAATGAAACGATCTTTGTCACGGCGCTCATCGTGCAGCGGATTGGCAAAGGGGCGATTTTCTTTTACACGAAATATCGCCATGCCGCCATTCGTGACTTGCGTTACCGGATCTACCGGGAAACGGAATACAGTTTGAAAGCCGTTGAAACGTTGAAGAAAAACGGCTTCTTTGGATTCTTTGTGGATATCCCGATGGAAATCCATCTCGATGTCGGACAACAAGGGGAAACGAGGAAGCTGATTCAAGAAGTGGTCGGATGGGTGACATCCGTTGGATATACAGCGAAAATCAAACCGGAATCTTACGCCGCCAGCGCGGTGGCCGACCGGTTTACCAAATGAGAAAAAAAAGGAATAAATATGCGAAAATATTATTGACAAAAATGTTGTCCCCTTGCTATAATACAAAATTTGACTTTTCACTTCGCTTGTAGTATAATCGACTATAAGTGAGGTGGTCGTAAAATGGGCAAAAACGCTTTATCTGAAATCAAATGCACTCTGGATGGTTTTATCGGGCAAAAAATTCGCCTTAAAGCCAATAGCGGACGCCGTAAGACCATTGAGCGAACTGGCATTTTAGAAGAGACATATCCTTCTGTGTTCGTTGTCAAGCTGGATGAGGATCACGCTTTCAGCCGTGTTTCATACAGCTATGCAGATATACTGACGGAATCCGTTGAATTGACGGTTTACAGCGGGGAAAATGAACAAATACCTGTGAAATATGTAAGATCTGCGCAATAACTATGAACACATCCCAATGTGTTCTTTTTTTTCATACCTTTGTAAGCGATTACATACTTGCGGGTGCTTGGTGCATAATAAGAAAGCCCTGTGTTTTGCCCTTGAACCATTTGCCCTGAACCAAAGGAGGAGATCGCTTGGCTCGTCGGCGCGGAATCATGTCTGAAAGCTTTAAGTATGAACTGGCAAAAGATCTTGGCTTTTATGATGTGGTCAAACGCGAAGGATGGGGTGGAATCACCACCCGTGATGCCGGTAATATGGTGAAAAGAGCGGTTCAGCTTGCGGAAGAGTATTTAAAACAGCAAGGTTCAAGGTGAAACCGGGGACATTCCTTTTTTAAAGAGGCTTCTCGCATCCCGAGAGCCTCTTTTTTTTGCGGGAAAATATTTGTTCCCACCTACTAGTCCGGACTCATAACGTGATAAAATAGTAAAATCATGTGCCGGAATTTGCGGATGGCGACCGTGTGAAAATTGGAGGGAATCAATCTTGTTTATATCAGTCAAAGCACCAGCTAAAATTAATTTGACATTGGATGCGCTATATAAACGTCCGGATGGTTATCATGAGTTGGAGATGGTCATGACGACCGTGGATTTGTATGACAGGGTGGATCTTTCTTTGAGACCGGACTCAAAAATCACCCTGGATTCGAGTTCCGGATTTGTCCCGAGGGATGAGAGGAACCTCGCTTACCGTGCGGCGGTATTGTTGAGGGAAAAAGCGGGGATTTCTCAAGGTGTACATATTTACATTGATAAACAGATTCCTGTTGCTGCCGGCCTGGCGGGAGGAAGCAGCGATGCTGCGGCGGTCTTGAGAGGATTGAATCAATTATGGAATTTGGGATGGAGTTTGGAGGAACTGGCTGAGATCGGGGCCGGGATTGGTTCCGATGTTCCGTTTTGCGTTTATTCCACCACCGCACTGGCAAAAGGAAGAGGGGAAAAGTTGACACCGCTTCCGGCACCGCCGCCCTGTTGGGTTGTTTTGGCCAAACCGGGACACGGTGTATCCACGGCGGATGTTTTTCAAAACCTGAAAGTGGACCAAATCGATCATCATCCGCAAACGGAAAAGATGATCGAGGCACTCAAACGGCAAGATTATGAATCTGTTGTCCGAAACCTGGAAAACGTATTGGAGCCGGTGACTCATCACATGCATCCCACTGTGAAAAAAATAAAAGAAAAAATGCAGCTCTTTGGAGCGGACGGGGTGTTGATGTCCGGAAGCGGCCCCACCGTATTCGGGCTGGTGAAGCAGGAACAAAGGGCCAAACGGATTGTAAACAGTTTAAAAGGCTTTTGCCAGCAAGTGTTTGCCGTGAGAATGTTGGGAAAAAAACAGGTTCCGCTGCTTGAAGAAAAGCGAACGAAGTGATATATTTCGGTCAATATCATTCGATTTTTCGGAGGTAGTGAATGGAAAAGTGGAAACGGAGTGCACGATTAACCGATATGATCCGCCAATTGCTGTTCAATCCATATCGATTGATTCCTCTGACCGTTTTTGCGGAGAAGTATAAAGCGGCAAAATCCTCTATCAGTGAAGATTTGGATATTATTGATGAGGTGTTGCGCTCGGAAGGAAACGGCAAATTGGAAACAGTGGCCGGTGCGGCCGGCGGTGTCCGTTATATTCCGGGTTTTGGCGTGGAACATGCCCGGAAGGTCGTGCAAGAGTTGTGCGAAAAATTATCCAGTCCCGAACGCATTTTGCCGGGCGGCTTTTTGTATCTGTCTGATCTGTTGGGCGACCCCTTTTTCCTGAATCAGATCGGGCGGATTTTTGCCACGGTGTTTCAGGAACAAAACATCGATGCCGTGTTAACCGTCGAGACCAAAGGAATCCCCATTGCTTATGCCACGGCGGCTTTGTTGGGGGTTCCGGTCACCATCGCCCGGTACGATTACCGCGTCACCGAAGGTTCCGTCGTGACCGTACACACCGTCTCGGGTTCCAGCAGACGGTTGCGCCAGTTATCCGTATCCAAGCGGAGCTTGTCTGAAGGAGCCCGTGTCCTCATTATTGACGACTTTATGAAAGCCGGGGGCACGGTCCGGGGACTGATGGATTTGTTGAATGAATTTAAAGCAGAAGTGGTCGGAGTCGGAGTGATGTTGGAACAGCCTGCTGAGAACCGGTTGGTGGATGAATATGTGTCACTGGCCAAAGTGACGGAAATTGATGTGAAAAAGAGGAAAGTTCAAGTGGAAGTTGGAAATGTTTTTGATGACAGGAAGGAGCGATGATCATGTTGAAAAAAGTGCAAACAGACAAAGCGCCTCAAGCAATCGGTCCTTATTCGCAAGCGGTGGAAACCGGGGATTGGATCTTTACGTCTGGGCAAATTCCGCTCACCCCGGACGGGGAACTCGTCGCGGGAGGAATCGAGGAACAAACCCGGCAAGTGCTGGAAAATTTAAAATCAGTTCTTGAAGCTGCCGGAAGCGGTTTGGAGCATGTGGTGAAAACCACGATCTTTCTCCGGGATATGAACCAGTTTCAAACCGTAAACGAAATTTACGGCGGGTACTTCAAAGAACACCAACCGGCACGTTCGTGTGTGGAAGTGTCCCGCTTGCCGAAAGACGTGTTGATTGAAATAGAAGTGATTGCAAAGAAAAATAGATAAAAAAGAAAATTTGGTCAATTTATCCATTCGTGGAAGGATTTAATCCCGCTGCCTAGAATAGTAAAAATAAGCAAATTGAGTCATCATTGTAAAATAGGTGGTGGGATCTAGTGGAAATTACCGATATTCGACTTCGCAGGGTCAACCGTGAGGGAAGAATGCGCGCCATCGCATCCATCACGTTTGACAGTGAATTTGTGGTCCATGACATTCGTGTGATTGAGGGAAATAACGGTATGTTTGTGGCAATGCCGAGCAAACGTACTCCTGACGGGGAGTTTCGCGATATTGCCCATCCCATTTCTCCGATGAGCCGTGAGAAGATTGAATCCGCGGTGCTGGCCGAGTACCACCGTGCAGGAGAGATGGAGTCTCAAGCCGATCCGAATAAAGCGTTGCAAGTGGATGTATAAAAAATCACCCATTCCGTTTCGGGAATGGGTGATTTTTTCGTTGTCGGCAAAGGTTTTTGATTATAATGGTGATGGGCATTGTTTTTATACGATGTTCAAAGGGGCTTGGTTGCAATCCCATACCAATTGGGATATATTCAGGGAGGAAGTTTTGAGAAACGGGGGAACTTGGGTTATGCAACAACATGTGTATGCAGTCATTTTGGCCGCGGGAAAAGGAACCCGTATGAAATCCAAAAAACATAAAGTATTGCATCCGGTTTGTGGAAAACCTATGATTGATCACATTATCGGTCAATTGAACCGGCTGGCGATTGAAAAAACTATTTTGGTGGTGGGGCATCAAAAAGAGGCGTTGAAAGGGCACTTGAGCGGTCAAGTTGACTTTGTGGAACAAGAGGAACAACTCGGAACCGCTCATGCGGTGATGCAAGCCCGGTCCTTGTTGGAAAATGAAGAAGGGATCACGCTGGTATTAAACGGGGACCATCCTCTCTTCACAGCGGAAACCTTCCAAAAATTGATTGAGAAACATCAGGAAACCAAAGCGGCTGCCACGGTTTTGACAGCCATCATGGATGATCCTTCCGGTTACGGACGGGTGGTTCGGCGCGAGGACGGGCAGGTGGATCGCATCGTCGAACATAAAGATGCCACGGATGCCGAACGGCAAATCCGTGAAGTGAATACTGGCACTTATTGTTTTGATAATCAAAAGCTTTTTTCCGTTTTGTCGCTGGTCAATAACGATAATGCCCAAGGTGAATACTATCTTCCCGATGTATTATCCATTTTGCGCGATCAAGGGGAAACCATCGGTGCACAAGAGATCGGGGACCAAGAGGAAGCAATGGGAGTCAACGACCGGATCCAGCTTGCGGAAGCCAATCGATGGATGCAGCAGCGTTTGCTTAAAGAACACATGCGAAATGGTGTCACCATTGTCGATCCGGCAAACACCTATATTGAAGCCGATGTGAAAATCGGCGCCGATACGGTGATCGAACCGGGATCATTTTTAAGAGGGAAAACCGTGATTGGGGAAGACTGCCATATTGGTCCGCAAGCAGATCTGACCGATGTGGAGGTTGCCGATGGAACAAACATCCGTTATGCCGTCCTGGAAGACAGCAGGGTCGGGGAAGAGGCCAAAGTCGGTCCTTATGTCTTGGTGCGGCCGAAAACGGAACTCGGAAACCGGACCAAAGTCGGTTGTTTCATTGATCTGAAGAAAGCCAAAATCGGTGAAGGGACCAAGATTTCCCATCTGGCTTATGTCGGGGATGCCGAAGTCGGCAAGAAAGTGAATATCGGTTGCGGTGTGATCACCGTGAATTACGATGGTGTGAACAAGCATCAAACCGTCATTGAGGATGATGCGTTTATCGGATGCAATGTGAATCTGGTGGCACCCGTTACGGTTGAACAAGGCGCTTATGTGGCGGCCGGTTCCACCATTACCGACGATGTGCCTGAAAAAGCTTTGGCCATTGCGCGGGAGCGTCAGACAAACAAGTCCGGCTATGCGGATAAAATTAAAGCAAAGCGTGTGAAGAAATGATAAAATTGGAGGAACAAATTTCTATGTCTACGGTAAGCCCTCGTCTACAAGTTTTTACGTGCAATTCCAACCCGAAACTTGCCCATGCCATTTGCGATCATTTGAATATTCCTCTCGGAAAAGCGCATGTGGGTAAATTCAGCGATGGAGAGATTCATGTAAAGCTGGATGAAAGCGTGCGCGGTTCGGATGTGTATGTGATTCAATCCACATGCAATCCGGTGAACCAGAACTTGATGGAACTGTTGGTTTTTGTGGATGCCTTGCGCCGTGCTTCGGCCGGCACCATCAATGTGGTGATTCCCTATTACGGATATGCAAGGCAGGACCGGAAAACCCGGGCACGGGATCCCATCACCGCCAAGCTGGTTGCCAATCTGATTGAGACAGCCGGTGCGGACCGGGTCATTACGATGGACTTGCATGCGACACAAATCCAAGGTTTCTTTGACATCCCTGTGGATCACCTGATGGGTGTCCCGATTTTGGCTGATTATTTTATCAAAAAAGATCTGGGGGATGTGGTGGTCGTCTCCCCCGACCACGGCGGAGTGATTCGTGCCCGTCGTCTCGCCGAACGGTTGGAATCTCCGATAGCGATCATCGACAAAAGACGTCCGGAGCCCAATGTGGCGGAAGTGATGAACATTGTCGGTGATGTCAAAGGAAAAACGGCGATCATCATTGATGATATCATTGACACGGCAGGAACCATTACCCTGGCTGCCAATGCCTTGCTTGAATACGGAGCCAAAGAAGTATACACATGTTGTACCCACCCTGTTTTCTCGGGACCGGCCATTGAACGGATTCGCGACTCCAACATCACCGAGATGGTGGTGACCGACACCATCCCTCTTTCGAAGGAAAAACAACTGGACAAGGTCACCGTTCTTTCGGTGGCGGAGTTGATCGGTGAAGCCATCCGGCGGGTTCACAATGAGCAATCGGTCAGCAAGTTGTTCGACTGAGGCGGGATCCGGCACAAAGTTTCTTTTTGTAACGGCTTTCAAAATGTGATTTTCCAAAATCAGGTTTAGATCGCGGTGAAAAAGGTTATATTCCCTCTTATAGAAGGGGGATATGGAAATGTCGAATGCCATTACAGCAGTGAAAAGAGAAAAAACCGGATCTTTAAATGCCTTGAGAAAACAAGGCCAAATTCCGGCGATTTTATATGGCAAGGGATTGGATCCGGTAAAGCTTGCGGTTGATTACAGTGAAGCACAAAAACAAGTTCAGTCGAATGGTTTTGTGGATTTAAACGTAGCAGGCAAGACGCATCGAGTAATGGTTCGAGACATCCAGAGAGACCCGATCAAATCTTCCATTTTGCACATTGACTTTCTCAAAGTGGAAATGAATGAACCTTTGCATGTCGAGGTGCCTGTTCACCTGACGGGGGAAGCGGCCGGTGTGAAAAGCGGGGGGATTTTGGAACAGCATCTCCGCTTGGTCGAAGTGAAGGCGTTGCCGTCCGACATTCCGGAATCCATTGAAGCGGATGTGTCCCATCTGCAGGTGGGGGATTCCCTGTTGTTAAAGGATATCAAGGTGCCGGACAGAGTGGAACTGCTTCATTTCGAACCGGAAACAACAGTGGCTACGGTCGTGCCTCCTGCCAAAAGTGAAGACATTGACAACGAAGAAAAAGCCGTTGATACAGATACAGATGAGGAAGAAACAGAATGAAGAAAAAGGCGCAATCCTTACCGGTTGCGCCTTTTTCATGATTCCATGATAAAATAAAAAGGATTGAGATGAGTTCAGGGAAAGTTGGAGGTACAGGATGAAGCTAATAGTCGGTTTGGGTAACCCGGGGCGACAGTATGCGCGGACACGCCATAACGTCGGTTTTTGGGTGATTGATCAACTGAGTGAACAATGGGGAATTCCCGTGGGGAAAGAAAAGTGGAAAGGCGAAGTGGGCGAAGGCTTTGTGCACGGGGAGAAAGTTATTTTATTGAAACCGATGACCTATATGAATTTGTCCGGGGAGTCGGTGAAGCCGGCATTGGACTGGTTGAAACTGGATTTGGAGGATTTGTGCGTCATCTACGACGATCTCGATTTGCCGTGCGGGCAAATCCGCTTGCGGTTAAAAGGAAGTTCAGGCGGTCACAACGGGATGAAATCCATTATCCGCCATTTGGGAACGGATCAATTTAAGCGGATCAAGATCGGCATTGACCGGCCGTCGGGAAATCTTTCGGTTCCGGATTATGTTTTGTCCCCATTTCGCCAAGAAGAACTGGAAACGGTGCTGGATGCCGTTGACCGTGCCAAAGAAGCGGTGAATGAATGGGTGAAGTCAGACTTTTTGCAAGCGATGAACCAGTTTAATGTGCGGAAATAAATGTTGCATTTGGTATGGCCATGGAAACCAAAGCGAAGTTGAATATTTTTTGTTTGAAAGACGATACTATGACTAACATAAACAGGCAGGAGGCATTTTCATGGCCATACATTATATTTGCCGACATTGTCAAAAATCGATCGGAAGAATCGATTCTTCAAGGGTAACCGAATCCCAGTTGGGGTTTGATCAGTTGACCCCGGAAGAACGGGAAGATATAATAACCAGTGATATTGAAGGAAACCAAGTGGTGAAAGTGACTTGTGAGTCATGTCAGCAGGTATTGGAAAAAGATCCGGAACGGGTTTTGTATCCTTCACTCTTTCATTAGGAATAATGGTGGATATTTTTCTGATTATAATGAAAAAACGGCCTTGGCTGTTGATAGCTAAGGCTTCTTTTCTATTTGACCTGTAGACTGATGGAAAAAAGGGGAGGAACAACTGTTGATACCGTTAACGCATATATTTAAGCAGGACAAAGATTTTCAGTCAACGGTAACAGGAATCAAAACCGGGTTGAAAGAGCAGTTGGTTGCCGGATTGTCAGGCACCGCCCGCATGTTATATGTCGCTGCGCTGTTCCAGGAAGTGAAACGGCCCGTCCTGTTGGTTTGCCATAATTTAAATCAGGCGCAAAAAGCGACCGAAGACCTGCAGGAAATCTTGTCAAAGGACGAGGTTTTGCTGTACCCGGCCAATGAACTGGTCACCACCGAAATTGCCGTGGCCGGCCAGGAGACACTGGGAGAAAAAATCGGTGTGTTAACCCGTTTGATTCATGGATTCAACGGGGTGCTTGTGGTCCCGTTTTCCGGCTTGCGCAAATTGTTTTTGCCGAAAAAAGTGTTTGCGAAAAACTATACCACGTTGAAGGTGGGGCAGGTTCAGGAAATTGATTCATTGCTCACGCAGCTGGTGAATGTGGGGTACCAGCGGGTTGAAATGGTGGAAAAACCCGGTGAATACAGTGTGCGTGGCGGCATTGTGGACATTTATCCCGTTCACTTTGAAAATCCCGTCCGTGTGGAGTGGTTTGACGACGAAGTGGATTCCATCCGTCCTTTCTCCGTGTCGGATCAGCGTTCTTTTGACAAATGGGAGGAATTGACCATTCCTCCGGCAAAAGAATTGTTCGCATCGGCAGATGAGTTGTATCAAGCGGGCGAAAAAGTGGAAAAACGGTTGGGGGAACGGTTAAGCGTCACCAAAGAGACTGAACTGAGGGAAAAATTAAATCAATCGATTGGTTATGATATTGAACAATTGAAAAACGGCACATACTTTACCGGCATGTACAAGTATATTTCGCAAATTTACCCGGAGTGCCAAAGCCTTGTGGATTACATGCCTTCGGACACGTTGGTCATCTTGGATGAACCGAACCGGATCATTGAAAGTGCCCGGCAGATGGAAAGGGAAGAAGGGGAATGGCAGACCGTCTTGTTGCAACAAGGAGAGCTTTTGCCAGGGTTGAAAATATCTTTTTCTTTTGATGAAGTGGTTGAAAACAAGGACCACCAACGGATTTATCTTTCCTTGTTCATGCGAAAGATTCCGGCAATCAAGCCGCAAAATGTGATCCAGATGGTGTGCCGCAGCATGCAGCAATTTCACGGGCAAATGCATGTTTTGAAGGCGGAATGGGAACGTTGGGAAAAATCCAATTACCGTGTGGTGTTTTTGGCCAGCAGTGAAGAGCGGATGGACCGTCTGGAACGGGTGTTGAATGATTACGGAATGAATGCGGCCAAAGATTTGTCCGACCAGGTTCCTTTGCCGGGAAAACCCGTCATTTGCCTGGGCAATCTGCAAAACGGCTTTGAGATGAACCCGGTCCGGCTCGCAGTGATCACCGAAAGCGAAGTGTTCACGCAAAAGCAACGGCGGACCCGGCGCCATGCCAAGATGGACCATGCCGAAAAAATCAAAGATTACCAAGAATTGAAACCCGGGGATTATGTGGTTCACGTCAATCACGGAATCGGGAAATACATCGGCATTGAAACGCTGGAAGTCGGCGGCATGCACAAGGATTATCTGCACATCCAGTATGCCGGAAACGACAAGCTCTACGTGCCGGTGGAGCAAATCGACCAAGTGCAAAAGTATGTCGGCAGCGAGGAAAAAACGCCGAAGGTTTACAGTCTGGGCGGCAGCGAATGGAGCAAGGTGAAAAATAAAGTCCGGTCTTCGGTGCAGGATATCGCCCAGGATTTGATCGAATTATACGCCAAGCGGCAACAGGCCAAAGGCTTTGCTTTTTCGAAAGATACGCCTTACCAGAGAGAGTTTGAAGCGATGTTCCCTTATGAGGAAACGCCGGATCAATTGCGTTCAGTGGAAGAGATCAAAAAGGATATGGAACGAAGCCAGCCGATGGACCGCTTGTTGTGCGGGGATGTGGGATACGGAAAAACGGAAGTGGCCATCCGCGCGGCGTTTAAAGCGACGATGGACGGCAAGCAGGTGGCTGTGTTGGTTCCGACCACCATTTTGGCTCAACAGCATTATGAGACTTTTCGTGAGCGTTTTTCTGACTTCCCGGTACAAATTCATGTGTTGAGCCGGTTCCGCACCCGGAAAGAACAGAAAGAAACGATGGAAGGGCTGAAAAAAGGAACGGTGGATATCGTCATCGGCACGCACCGTCTTTTATCCAAAGATGTCCAATTCAAAGACTTGGGGCTTCTCATCATCGACGAGGAACAACGCTTTGGCGTGAAACACAAGGAGAAAATCAAACAGCTGAAGCACAATATTGATGTGTTGACGTTATCGGCGACACCGATTCCCCGCACCCTGCACATGGCCATGATGGGTGTGCGCGATCTGTCTGTTATTGAAACGCCTCCTGAAAACCGGTTCCCGGTGCAGACATACGTGTTGGAATACTCCGGGGCGTTGGTCCGGGAAGCGGTGGAACGGGAACTGGCGCGTGGCGGACAAGTTTATTTCCTATATAATCAAGTGCACAACATCGAACAGATGGCCGACCAAATCCGGCTTTTGATTCCGGAAGCACGGGTGGCGGTGGCCCATGGCCAGATGCAGGAATCCGAACTGGAAAAAGTGATGCTGGACTTCCTGGACGGGGAATACGACGTTTTGGTCAGTACCACCATCATTGAAACCGGTGTGGATATTCCCAATGTGAATACATTGATCATTTATGACGCCGACAAGATGGGATTGTCCCAGCTTTACCAGTTGCGCGGCCGGGTGGGGCGTTCCAATCGCATTGCTTATGCTTACTTTACGTACCAACGGGATAAAGTGTTGTCCGAAACCGCGGAGAAGCGCCTGCAGGCCATCAAAGAATTTACCGAGCTGGGATCCGGATTTAAAATTGCGATGCGCGATTTATCCATCCGGGGAGCCGGGAACATCTTGGGAGCCGAACAGCACGGCCATATTGCAACCGTGGGATTTGAGCTTTACAGCCAGATGCTGAAGGAAGCGATTGAGGAACTGAAAGGAGAAAAATCCACAAAGGAAGAAACCGAGCCAGTCATCGAATTAAATGTGGACGCCTATTTGCCTTCCGGATACATTGGTGATGAGAAACAGAAAATTGAATTGTATAAAAAGATCCGTGCCGTCACCACATTGGATGAAGTGACCGACTTGGAAGAAGAGATTGAGGATCGTTTCGGGGATTTGCCGGATCCTGTGCAAATGCTGTTAAAAATTTCCAAAATCAAAGCTTATGCCATTCTGTACGGCATGGAATCAGTTGAGCAGAAAGACGGGGATATCATTCTCCGGTTGCGGCCGGAACAAAATGACCAAATCGACGGCCCGAAATTGTTTGAAATTGCTCAGGATTTCCCGGGAAAAATTCGTTTCTCAACGGGAGAGAAGATCGGGATCATCTTCAAAACCAAAGGGATGCCCCATAAACAGGCATTAGAAATGATCGAACAGTTTCTGATAAAATATAAAGATGTTCCCAAACCGAAAGGAGCCGTTCAACATGCGACTGAGTAAAAAGTGGATCGCCGGGACGTTGGCCTTCGTGCTGATTCTTTCCGCGACCATTGCCGGATGTGCGATGGGAAAAGACAACAAAGAAGAAGAGCAGACGGCCGGGGCGATGGAATTCCAGCCCCTTGACACCACCAGCAAAAAGGTGGTTGCCGAATACAAGGGAGGCAAAGTGGTTGAAGGGGATTTGAACCGCTACATCAACATCATTGCGTATTTGGATCCCCAATTGTCGTTTATGATGTCATCGATCAAGGACAATCAGGAATTAAAAACGGAATTGGCGAAAGAGTATGCGGCCCGCCAGTATATGTTGACCAAAATCAAAGATGATGCATCGTTCGCCAAACAAGCGGATGAAACGATCAAACAAATCGAAGAAGGCCTGAAACAGCAAGCAGGGCAGGAACAAGGCCAAAACAATCCTCAAACCCTGGATGAGGCGATCAAAGGAAAAGGGTTTGACAAGACGCAATTACGGCAGTTTTTTGTGGAGTATCACCGGGTCAACGAATACTATGACGAACAATTAAAAGGGCAAACTTATGACTATGTAAAAGTACAGCACGTGTTGGTTTCCATCAATGACGGTTCGCAGCAAGATCAGCCGAAACGAACGGAAGAACAAGCGAAAAAACGCGCGGAGGAAGTCAAGAAAAAATTGGATGACGGCGGCGATTTCGCAAAGTTGGTGAAGGAGTATTCGGATGATCCCGGATCCAAAGACTCAAACGGAGTTTATGAAGGCACACCGGACCAGTTTGTCCCTGAATTTGCCAAAGCATGCCGGGAGTTGCCCCTCAACCAAATCAGCGACCCGATTAAAACCGATTACGGTTTTCATATCGTAAAAGTGTTGGACCGGGGGAAAAAGCCGGTGGACGAAGCGGACGAACAAGTGAAAATGCAAAAACGGCAAGAAGTGTATGATCAACTGGTCAAAGAGGAATTAGGCTTTAAGTCCCTTCTTTCCAATGACCAAAAAGGATCCTGAACTGCCGGAAAAGAGCCCGTGGCATGTTATGCCGCACTAGGGCTCTTTTTTTATGTCCGGAGGTCTGTATAATCTGCTGGAAGAAAATAAATACTATGGCTGATAAAACAAATTAAACCAGAAATTATAAAAAATATATAAAGAAAGAGAGGAAATTATTCTATGAAAGCAACAGGCATCGTTCGCCGGATTGACGATTTGGGGCGTGTTGTCATCCCGAAAGAAATTCGACGAACACTGCGTATTCGAGAAGGAGACCCTTTGGAGATTTTTGTGGACCGAGAAGGTGAAGTGATTTTAAAAAAGTATTCACCCATCGGCGAGTTGGGTGACTTTGCACAGGAATTTTCCGAAGCATTATATGAAAATATGCATTACCCCACACTCATTTGTGACAGGGATCATGTAATTGCCGTTGCAGGGGTATCCAAAAAAGAATATTTGGAGAAAAACATTGGTGAAATCGTGGAATCATGCATGGATCAAAGAAGAACTCATCTGGAAACAAACCCCGGAACTGCCGAGATATTCAAAGGAAAGCCTGAAAAATATCAGTCCTATCTCATTGTTCCCATTAATGCGGGAGGCGATCCGATCGGTGCAGTCATCGTGCTCAGCAAGAAAGAAGGAGGGAAGTTGGGGGAATTGGAAGAAAAACTGGCCAGCACGGCTGCCACTTTTCTGGCCAAACAAATGGAACATTAACAATTCTTTGTCGGGCAGGTGAATGTACCTGCTTTTTTCTTTTGTAACCTCCCGCACTTTTGTATAATGAAAAGCAATTGCAGCGTGGAGAGGAGAGCAAATGGAAGATGATGGAGCAAAGCCGGCAGTCCTTCATCCGTGGTGCGGCCATTTTGGGAGGGGCTGCTTTGTTTTCGAAGATATTAGGGGCTGTTTACAAAATTCCTTATCAAAATATTACCGGCGATGAAGGGATGTATGTTTATCAGCAAGTATATCCCTTGTACAGTGTTTTGTTGATCCTGGCCACCGCCGGGTTTCCGGCCGCGATTTCAAAGTTGGTCTCGGAAAAGTGGTCCCGCGGGCAAATGGCGGGAGTCGCGCAAATTTTCCGTGTTTCTTTGACAGCTTTGTCCTTGCTGGGGGCGGTTTCCTTTTTGCTCCTGTTTTTTGGGGCCGGCCAAATCGCGGAATGGATGGGAAACCGTAGCTTGCTTACTTTGCCGATTCAAACCGTTTCCTTTGCTCTTTTGGCTGTGCCGTTTCTGGCGGTGATGCGCGGCTGTTTTCAAGGACAGCAAAATATGGTTCCGACTGCAAATTCACAAATGGTTGAACAGTTGATCCGGGTTGTGACCATTCTTGTTCTTTCCTGGTATTTTATGGATTCGGGGATGGGCGTGGTTTATGCCGGTGCGGGAGCTGTGTTTGGATCCATCACCGGAGCCGTCGGAGCGCTGATTGTGTTGGTCTATTACTGGCATAAAGCCCAGCCGTTTCCCAAAAAAGAGGCAGGCTTTGCAGTTGCTCCCGGCATCGAGCCGCCGGCTGAAGTGATGAAAAACCTGTTTCGTTTGTCATTGCCGATTTGTATCGGTTCGCTCATTCTCCCTTTGTTTTCTTTGGCGGATTCTTTCACGGTGGCCAATTTGCTGGTGGATCGGGGATGGGAAACTGAAGAAGCCATTCGCTTAAAAGGCGTTTTTGACCGGGGGCAACCTTTGGTTCAATTTGCTTCGTTTTTTGCCACGGCGATCGCGCTCTCCATCGTTCCGGCCATTTCGGATCTGGTCAGCAAACAGAGGGTGAAGGAAGTTGAAGAGCAAGCTGTCCTCGCTTTGCGGTTGACTTGGGGCTTGGGGCTTCCGGCTGCGGTCGGTCTGATGGTCATCGCCGAACCTGTCAACGTGATGTTGTATGAAGACGCGGCGGGATCGGATGCCATGGCTGTTTTGGCATGGTCCGGAGTCCTCTCATCTTTGTGGATTGTATCGGCAGGAGTTTTGCAGGGATTGGGAAAAGTATATTTGCCCGCTGTTTATTTGGCATTGGGGATGATTTTGAAAGTCGGGTTCAATGTGTTGCTGATTCCCCTTTGGGATATCCGGGGGGCTTCCCTTTCAACGGTGCTTGCCTTTTTGTGCACGGCCATTTTGCAACTGGTGAAAATGAAACAGCATTTCGGTTGGAAATCGTGGATCCCCAGGCAAGAGCTGTTTGCCGCATGGGCAGCAGTCTGGATGGGGATTGCAGTTTACGTGACATCAGTTGTGGTTCAGCAAATCGCGGTTCCTTTCCTGGAATTCAGAGTGGCGATGATGGCTGCTTCCTTATTGTCGGTGCTTGTCGGCGTGATGGTTTACCCGTGGGCCGTTTTCCGCTTCGGGGTCTGGACACGGCGGGATCTGGAGAAAGTTCCGAAGTTGCGGAAAAAGTTGGTCCCGCTCCTGGATAAATGGGGATGGCTGAAGAAAGAACGGAATTAAGGAATCCGCAAGAGGAGGAGAAAAATGGCAAAAATTGTGGTTGTCGGTTTGGGTGCAGGCGATGAGGAATCGTTGTCTTTGGGAGTGCTCCGGTTATTAAAAGGAGAAAACCCGGTTTTTTTGCGGACCCGGCAAATCCCGGTTGCCGGGTGGCTGAGTCAACAAGGGATTTCTTTTGCCACTTTTGATGATGTTTATGAGTCAAATCATGATTTTGATACGGTTTATGATCAAATTGCCGGGCGGTTGCTTCAGGCGGCCAAAAAGAATTCCACGGTGATTTATGCGGTTCCGGGGCACCCGATGGTTGCGGAACGGACGGTCCGGTTGCTCCTTGATCAAGGGGAGGGGCAAGGGGTGGAAATCGATATCCGGGGAGGAAGTGTGAGTTTCCTGGAAACGTTTTTTGCCCGTTTGCAGGTGGATCCCATTGAAGGGTTTCAATTGCTCAACGGGACGGATTTTGATTCAGGGAAGGTGAATCCGGAAAACCACCTTTTGATTGCCCAGGTATACAGCCGGTTTGTCGCTTCTGAAGTCAAATTGACGTTGATGGAAATTTATCCCGATGATCACCCGGTTAAAATTGTCACTGCTTGCGGGATCGACGGATTGGAAAAGATCACCGAAGTTCCCTTGTATGAATTGGATCGCAAGGAGCTTTTCAGCGACTTGACCTCCGTTTATCTCCCACCTCTTGTGAAAGAGGAAGATTTATACCCGCGCTTTGAGTATTTAAAAGCAGTGATCCGCCATTTGAGAAGCCCGGAAGGCTGTCCTTGGGACCGCAAACAAACCCATGACAGTTTGCGCCCGTACCTGCTGGAGGAAGCTTATGAATTTTTGGAAGCGGTGGAAGAAAAGGATTCCGACGCAATGGCCGAGGAATTGGGGGATGTTTTGCTTCAAGTGATGTTGCACTCTCAAATCGCCAGCGAAGAAGGGACGTTTGACATTCATGATGTGATCCGCCACTTGAATGCGAAAATGATCCGCCGCCATCCCCATGTGTTTGGCAACTTAAAGGCCGAGACGGCGGAAGATGTGAAGCAGACTTGGGACCAGTTGAAGCAAAAAGAGAAAAAACAAGAGGAATCTTCCTCGTTGCTGGAGGGTGTGCCCAAACATTTCCCGGCTTTGATGAAAGCTTACGAACTGCAGAAAAAAGCGGCCAAAGCGGGATTTGACTGGAATGATGCAGAGGAAGTTTTAAAAAAGGTGCAAGAGGAATTAAAAGAAATGTCGGAAGCCGAAACCCAGGAAGAAAAGGAAGAAGAACTGGGGGATGTGTTGTTTGCTTTGGTTAATTTCGCCCGCTTTCTCAAAGTGCAACCGGAACTGGCTCTCCACGGATCTTGTTATAAATTTGAGCGCCGTTTTCGCTACATTGAAAGTCAAGTCAGGATGTCCCAAAAAAGTTGGGAGGACTTCTCTTTAGAAGAATTGGATGCCTGGTGGGATGAAGCCAAGCGTCTGGAAAAAGGCGAATGATTTATGAGCCGAGGCAGGATTTTTTCCTTTGTTCAAGAAAACGTTAAAAGATTGAAGGTGACATCATGCGATTGGACAAGTTCTTGAAAGTGTCGCGTTTGGTGAAAAGACGGACATTGGCCAAGGAAGTGTGTGACGAAGGGCGGGTTCAAGTCAACGGAAAAACGGCCAAAGCAGGAACGGTTCTTCACGTGGGAGATGAAATCCAGATTCGTTTCGGGCAAAAATTGGTGACGGTCTGTGTGGAGAAGTTACAGGATTCCGTCCGCAAAGAAGATGCCGGGAGCATGTTCAGCCTGATCCGCGAAGAGAGCCTCAGCGGACAAAAAGATCCCCAAGAACAGTTCTAAACGGAGATTTTGTCCATATCATGTACCAAGAGGGGGGAACGTGATATGGAAGAAACCTTTAACCAGATTCCGCATGAGATCGTGATGACCAACCGCAACACGCTGGATGTCAGCGGTGTAACCCGGGTGGAGAGTTTTGACAGCGAGGAGTTTTTGCTTCAGACCGATTACGGTTATCTGGGGATCAGAGGGCAAGGGTTGCATATCAAAACACTGGATTTGGATCAGGGCAGGGTTTCCATTGAAGGGCAAATTTCAGACATGAGCTATTTGGACATGCCTGTGCCGGCGCAGGAAAAAGTTAAAAGCGTCTGGGGCCGGATCTTCAAGTGACGCTGCAAACGCAATGGTTTACCATGCTTCTCATGCTCGGATCCGGTTTTTTTATCGGGATCATTCTTGATTTTTACCGGGTGTTGACAGTCCGTTTCCGGATTCGCAAGTGGTTGATTTCCCTCATTGACCTCATTTATTGGATGGTTTCGGCCGTTTTGGTGTTTGGTTTATTGTTTTGGAGCAATTGGGGAGAGCTTCGCTTTTATTTCTTTGTTGCGGTGTGCCTGGGTTTTTTGATTTATTTTAAGTGGGCAAGCCGCTCGGTACTTCGCGGAATCCGGATGTTGTTTAATATCATGGAACGGATTTTTTTCTTTCTCGCACGGCTGTTTCACCTGTTGATATTCAGTCCCGCCCGGATCTTGTTCAGGGGATGCCGGCGGTTGGCGGGTCTGATCTGGAAAGGAACCACTGCATGCATCAAGCTGATTTTGTCCCCGTTTTTCTTCCTGCTTCGCCCTGTTCAAGCCAGGTTGGAACCCTGGCTCTCCCGAAGGATTCAAAAAGGAAAGGCCCAAGTCCGAAAGATCAAAGCATGGTGGAATAAAAACCGGGATAAGGGTGAATGAAAAGATGGCTTATCAACACGGCAGAGATAATGTGCTTTTCATCCAGCGGTCCGCAAAACCCGTGAAAAAACCGGAATCCGCATCCAAATCCCAATCCGTACGCCCTTTGCATCCCGCCGTCAAAAGGCGCCGGCTGATCTGGCTTGGTTGCATGGTTGTCTTTATTGTTTGGGCGGCGGCGCAAAGCGTCATCCAGCAGGTGCGCATCTGGGATCAGGAAAAAGAACTGGCCGACAAACAAAGGCAGTTGTCTCAGGCTTATGAACAACAGAAAACGTTAAAGCAGGAAGTTCAAAAGTTAAAATCGGAAGATTATATGATGGAATTGGCTCATAAAATGGGTTACGGAAAACCGGGTGAACAAATTTACTCCATTGAAAACAAAGAGTGAAGCAGATCCCTCTTGTTCTGTCGGGGAACAAGAGGATTTTTCTATCTGTGTCAGGAAGAGGGATGGCGATGGGGAGAAAGTGGATCGGGCTTTTTTGCATTATGTTGTTGGTTTTGGCCGGATCCGGTTGTTTCCGTCTTAACGTGCAGGAAAACAGGGAAAAAAAGGTGATCACCGGCTTGGAAAAAGTGTTGAGGAATCCGGAGGATTTTCAAGGGAAACGGGTGGGCTTGATCGCCAATCCGACCAGTATCACCCCGGATTATCAGCATGCGCTGGATGCGATGCTGGCCCGCGGGATTCAAGTGACGAAAGTTTTCGGTCCGGAGCACGGGGTCCGCGGGGCTGAACAAGCCGGAGAGGAACCGGAGACGGTGGTGGATCCCAAAACGGGAATCCCTTTCGAAAACCTGTATGGAAAAAAGCCGGAAGAAATGGCTTCCCTCTTTCAAGAGGTGGATGTCCTCGTCTTTGACATGCAGGAGACCGGCACCCGGTTTTATACTTATCTTTACACGATGGCGGATGCGATGAAGGCCGCGGGGATGTTAAAGAAGCCTTTGTATGTTTTGGACCGGCCCAATCCGCTTGGCGGAACACGGGTGGAGGGGCCGCTTTTAAACCCGGCATTCCGCTCTTCCGTGGGACGGTTTCCCATTCCGCTCGTACACGGAATGACGATGGGGGAATTGGCTCTTTTGATCAATGATCAGCAATCGCCGAAAGCGGAATTGCACGTGGTGAATATGGAGGGATGGACACGGGATCAGAGGTATGAAGATACCGGATTGCCATGGGTGATGCCTTCTCCGAACATGCCCTCCCCGTTGACCGCCCTTGTCTATCCGGGGACGGGGTTGGTGGAAGGAACCAACTTGTCGGAAGGAAGAGGGACGACCCGTCCTTTTGAACTGGTCGGGGCCCCCTATGTCAACGGTTGGGAATTGTCTCAGGCGTTGAACCGGGCCCGTCTGCCGGGGGTTGTTTTTCGGGAGGCATATTTTATTCCCACTTTTTCAAAATTCCAAGGGGAAGAGGTGGGCGGTGTCCAAATCCATGTTACGGACGTTGACCAATTTGATCCGGTTTTAACGGGGATCACGATTTTGGAGAAAACGAAAAAATTGTATCCGGAACAGTTTGCCTGGGTCCGATCAGGGGAAAAATACTGGATAGATCTGCTGGCTGGAACGGACCAAATACGCCGTCAATTGGATCAGGGGAAGTCAGCCCGGGAAATCACCCGACAATGGAAAAAAGAAATCAATCACTTTAAGGGGATACGGAAAAAATACCTTCTCTATTCATCGTGAAAAATCTGAATTCAATTTTAAATGAAATTGGATGTTGACACCGAAACACAGGCTATGTATAATTGAGATTGTTCGCGGTGATAAATGATGAATTGACGCGGGGTGGAGCAGTCAGGTAGCTCGTCGGGCTCATAACCCGAAGGTCGCAGGTTCAAATCCTGTCCCCGCAACCAAAATATATGGCGGCGTAGCTCAGCTGGCTAGAGCGTACGGTTCATACCCGTAAGGTCGGGGGTTCGAGGCCCTCCGCCGCTACCAAAGTAGGAGAAGGCGAGCTTCCCCAATTGGGTGAATGTCGCCTTTTTTTTATGTGATTTTTAAGGATCAGCAAGTTGCGAGTGCATGGGAGTGATTGTGTGAATGTCGTGATTAAGAAAATAAAGTTTACGACCATAAATAAAACCTATACGGAAAAAGTCCGGGATTGGCGGGGGCGTCATTTGTTCTCCACGCAGTATGCCAATCCGGACGGAAAACGGATCTTTTTGACGTATTATTTTGTGCGCAAAGGATACACAATTTCAAAGGTGTTCGGCCGCTCCGGAGAATTCCTTTACTATTATTGCGATGTGATGCAAATGCACCAGGTGGGCCGCATGCGTTATGTGATGGTGGATCTTTTGTTGGATCTGATCATTGACCGGGATGATCATTATCATGTGATCGATATTGATGAATTTGCCGATTCCATTGAACGCAGGCAGATCAAACGCAGACAGCAAGTGCATGCGTTGCGGACGCTGGATCAGATGATCCGTTTGCATGCCGATCGCAAGCTGATTCCCTCGTTTATTCGCGAGGCCAAGATGTATCCGTTGACGGATTCCCCTTCCCGGCGCCGGTGAATCCGATTTTCGACAAACCGGAAAAAGAAATAGGAAGTTTTGTCGCTCCCATGTTTGTCTTGAGAGAAAACGACAAAGGAAGACGGGATCCGAGTGAGCTCCCAAAGGAAGCCGGGGGCTCATTTGGCTGAATCCCTTGCCGTTCCTTCTTTGTCCCGATGGCAAATCATACGGGATCGCGGCCGGTTAGAAAAATGTCGCCAAAAAAATTTTTCTTTTCAGAAATTGCAACAAACTTTCCGCTTGCCTCCCCGCTATAATGAGTGGCACAAACTGAACGCGAGGTGACAAGGGATGCAAGTGGGAACTCATTTTCGGAATTTATTGATTCGACCGGTGGGAAGTTGGTTCGGTTGGGAAAGCAGTAAGCGAAGACGGATCATGCATCGTTTGGCGAACATGTGGAATGTTCCGGTTGTTGTGATGGGAGTGCTCTTGGGAAGGGCCACGATCTTGGGGATGATCTCCCCGTTTGCTGTTGCTTATCTGGCCGTGGTGTATCATTTGGCCAAAAAGCAATGGCCGGTGGTGATGTTGTCACTGATTCTCGGTGCGGCCACCCTGGGCGGGGCAGAGATGGCCAAGATGACCGGCAGTTTAATTCTTTTCCTTTTTATCCAGAAAATTTTTGCGGCCTTGGGAAAAGGAGAGCTCAGTTTTGCTCCTTTTATGGTGGGGATCACGGGGGCCGTGGCCCGCCTGGCTGAGTGGTGGTGGAAAGACGGGACTTCTTATGAATTGTTGTTGGCCGGGATCGATGTGCTGCTCAGTTTCATCTTGACGTTTATCTTTGTCCAATCCCTCCCGATTTTCACCATGAAAAAAAGACGCGTTTCACTGCGTCAGGAGGAAATTGTCTGTTTGGTGATTCTTCTGGGTTCCGCGATGACCGGAACCATGGGGTGGGAAGCTGGGCAGTTATCGATCGTCAACATTATTTCCCGTTACGCAATTCTGGTGCTGGCTTTGGTGGGTGGGGGAATGTTGGGTTCCTCCATGGGGGTGGTCACAGGCATGATTTTAAGCCTCTCCGAACCCAAATCCATTTTGCAGATCAGTTTGCTGGCGTTTGCCGGTTTGCTGGCCGGTTTGTTCAAAGAAGGGAAAAAAATCGGCGTATCGGTCGGCTTTTTGTTGGGTTCGGCCATCCTGACCTTATATGACGGCGGTTCCCAGGCCATCTGGCCTTCCATGCAAGAATCGGCATTGGCAGTCTGTTTGTTTTTCCTGACTCCGGAACGTTGGTTGAAAGCATTGTCCCGGTATGTTCCCGGCACGTTGGAAAATCATACGGCGCAACAGGAGCACATCAAACGGCTCAGGGATGTGACGGCGAGCAAAGTGGAGAAATTCACGGAATTGTTTCAGGAGTTGGCGTTCAGTTTCCGTGAAGATGTGACCAAACACAAAAAAGAAGATGAAGACCAGGTCCGGTTTTTTATTTCCGAGATCATGGATCAGGCTTGCATGGGGTGCAGCAAGTTTGAACATTGTTGGGATCAAAAAGTGGTGAAAACTTATCAGGGGATGATGGATTTAATGGCTCGTGTCGAGGAGAACGGGCCGCAAAATCCTGCGCCGGTTCCAAAATCATGGGAACGTCACTGCATCCGTCCCGACAAAGTGGTAAACGAAATTCAGCGTCAGTATGCACGCTACGAGCAAAACATCTATTGGAAGGAAAAAATGCAGGAATCGCGCCGGTTGGTTTCCGACCAGTTGACCGGAATGGCGGAAGTGATGTCCAAGCTGTCCAGGGAAATCCGGCATGAAACACAAGTGCTGTCCGCGCATGAAGAGCAGATTCACGAGGCGCTGGAAGAGTTGGGCTTGTCCATTCACCGGGTGGATATCATTAACCTGGAAGAAGGAAAAGTGGAGATTGAAGTTACGATGGCTGACCGGGACGGGCTGGAAGAGTGCAAAAAGTTGGTGGCTCCCTTGTTGACAGAGATTTTGGGAGAGCCGGTGGCTGTGTACCGGAAGGTGGTCAAAGACGGATCGCCTGGTGCGGTTGTCATTTTGGGATCGGCACAGCGTTTTGAACTGAAAACGGGAGCTTCTTGTGCGGCCAAAGGCGGGGGAGTGATTTCCGGAGACAGCTATTGTTACATGAATTTGGGCACAGGAAAGTATGCCGTGGCCTTATCGGACGGAATGGGGAACGGACAACGGGCACAAGCCGAAAGTAGTGCGGCATTGAAGTTGTTGCGCCGTTTGCTTCAGGCGGGTATGAATGAAGAGCGGGCGGTGGATACGGTCAATTCGATTTTGAGTTTGCGGTCGGCCGACGAAATGTTTGCGACGATTGATCTGGCCATTGTGGATTTGAACACCGCGGAAGGGCGGTTTATGAAAATTGGTTCCACCCCGGGCTTTATCAAGCGGGGGAAAAAGGTGATCACGCTGTCGGCAGCCAATCCTCCCATCGGCATTTTAAATCACATTGAATTTGAACCGATTGAAATGCAGCTGGAGCCGGGCGACCTGATTATTTTGATGACGGACGGGGTTTATGACACACCGGATCATGCGGTCAACAAAGATGCTTTCATGGCGCGGATGATTTCGGAAATTGACACCAAAGATCCGCAGGGATTTGCGGATTGCCTTTTGGAAAAAGTGGTGCGGCATCACGGGGGACGGATCATGGACGATATGACGATTGTCGTTTCCAAGGTGGAAAAGCATTCCCCCGAATGGTCGACGATCCGTTTGCCCGGCGTCAAAAAGCTCGTCCGGCCGGAACCCGTGAATTAAAACGGACAAAAACCATGTTGTAAATTGCTTCCCTTCCTGAAAAAATATATGATGAGTACAGGGAAGGATGAAACAAACCCGGGGCTTCCCGGGCCTTTTTATTTAAGGGGAAGATGACATTGTCCTGGTT
This sequence comes from Thermoactinomyces vulgaris, assembly GCF_005886755.1. Taxonomy (NCBI): domain Bacteria; kingdom Bacillati; phylum Bacillota; class Bacilli; order Caryophanales; family Thermoactinomycetaceae; genus Thermoactinomyces; species Thermoactinomyces vulgaris. The sequence continues at coordinate 115,593 of NZ_CP039710.1, read as the reverse complement.
TTTGAAACGCTTGGAAGAAGAGATTGCAACGAGAAAATTGATCAGACCCGGTGACAACGTATTGGTCGGGGTATCGGGCGGTCCCGATTCCACGGCCTTGCTGTTTGCTTTAAAACAGTTGGAAAAGACATTGGGGCATCAAGTGTTTGCCGTTCATGTGAATCATCACTTGCGCGGGGAAGAAAGCGATGAAGATGAGAAATATGTGGTGTGCCGCGCAAAGGAATGGAACATCCCCGTCCGTGTCATGCATGTGGATGTGGCCGGAGAACGGAAGAAACACGGTGGGAATAAACAGGCCGTATCGCGAACATTACGCTACCGGGCATTCAAACGGGTGGCTGAGGAAATAAAAGCAGACCGGCTGGCGTTGGCGCACCATGCCGATGACCAATTGGAAACGGTGTTGATGCGTTTGTTCCGGGGAACAGGGATCTCCGGCCTCTCCGGGATGGATTGGTCCCGGCCTTGGGAAGGTTACGTGTTGATCCGGCCTTTATTGGGATTTAGGAAAGAGGAAATCATTTCTTTTTGCCGGGAACAAAATCTGTCCCCGCGTGAAGATTCAAGCAACCGCTCTCTGGAATATACGCGAAACCGGATCCGTCATGAACTGATTCCCGTGGTGAGAAGGCTGTATCCGCATGCCGACAGAGCGGTTTCAAAGTTGAGCGATCTGATCCGGGAAGAAGAAAGAGACTGGGATTTCCGGGTGAAAAAGGCATTGAAAGAAGTGGTCACCGAACGGGGTGAAAACTGTTACACGCTTGATGTTTCAAGTTTTATTCACTTGTCGGTTGCTTTACAAAGAAGAGTGGTTAAACTAATATTAAGTTATCTTTGCCACCAAGATTTAACGGAACTTTCCCTTGATAAAGTGGATCAGGTTCGAAAATTGGCTGAAAACAACAATCCGTCGGCAATGATCCGGATGTTTCAAGGAATCGTTGCAGAAAGAGAGTATTCCAAGTTGATTTTCACAAAAAAGCCACAAACACCGGATGAAGCCCGGGACAGGCAGGAAACGCCGGAAATGATCTGGTTGCCCGGTCATGGAGTGTCTTCATTACCGGGGTTTTTGGGTAGAATGGAAATATTGGAGTCAGATCAACCCATCCCCATACATAGATTGAAAAACGTTTTTAGCCATGCTGTGTTTGACCTTGATCTTCTTTCAGGACCGCTTTATGTCCGGGCCCGGAAACCGGGAGACAAAATGCGTTGTTCAGGTATGCGCGGAAGAAAAAAGGTAAAAAGTTTAATGATGGAAGCAAAAATCCCCAAAAAAATGCGTTCGCGCTATCCATTGGTTGGATCCGGTGATGAAATTATCTGGATACCGGGAGTGAGGAGGTCCGACCTGGCTCCTGCGACAGCATCAACGAAACGTTTTCTATATTTATTGTGGGATCAAAATGATGCACCCGAAGAAAGATAGGAGGTTCCCACCGTGCATGAAGACATTGCGGAAGTGTTGTTTACCAAAGAGCAAATCCGGGAAAAAGTAGAGGAGTTGGGGAAAATCATTTCCCGTGAGTACAAAGGGTTGAACCCGCTGTGCGTTTGTGTGTTAAAAGGGGCCGTTCCTTTTATGGCCGATTTGATCAGGGAGATTGACATCCCGATTGAGATGGACTTTATGGATGTTTCCAGCTACGGGAATTCCACCAAATCCTCAGGGGTTGTGAGAATTATTAAAGATTTAGAGACATCCGTCGAAGGACGTCATGTCCTGATTGTCGAAGACATAATTGATTCCGGTTTGACGCTCAGTTATCTGGTGGAAATGCTGAAAGCCCGGAATGCGGCATCGGTTAAAATCATCACCATGCTGGACAAACCGGAACGCCGTAAAGTGGATCTGAGCCCTGATTACTGCGGATATACGATTCCGGATGCATTTGTTGTCGGTTATGGCCTTGATTATGCGGAGAAATATCGGAATCTCCCATACATAGGAATCCTCAAAAAGGAAGTTTATACGGATTAGCCGTGACGTTTTGTTTTGTTGAGAACCGTTTGCTTGCTATGCTAAAATGATACAAGTGGACTGAGAGGAGGCCAGGGATGAAAAACTACTTCCTCAGAAATGGAGTATTATATATTATCCTCATCCTTGTAACCATTGCGGTTATCAATATGTTTGCCAATCCGGCAACAGACACGCAGCAGCTGGCTTACAATGAATACAGGCAACAGCTGACGGCGAATAAGCTCACTGACATCAAGGTACAGTTGGATGGGGGTACTTACCATATTGAAGGTAAGTTCAAGGACCAGCCGAACAAGTCTTTTGTAACCCGGGGACCCGCGAACTACGGTTCAACGGTGCTTCAGGATTTACAAAATGCAAATGTCAAGGTGACTTATGAAAAACCGAAAGGTGACTCGATTTGGATCACCTTGTTTACGTACATCATTCCTTTTGTCGTCATTCTTTTCCTTTTCTTTTTCTTGTTAAACCAGGCGCAAGGCGGCGGAAGCCGTGTGATGAATTTCGGCAAAAGCAAAGCCAAGTTATACAATGAAGAGAAAAGGCGTGTAACTTTTGATGACGTGGCAGGCGCAGACGAGGAAAAAGCCGAGTTGGTCGAAATTGTTGACTTCCTGAAAGACAACCGGCGTTACGCCCAAATGGGGGCACGGATTCCGAAAGGGGTTCTTTTGGTCGGACCGCCGGGAACAGGGAAAACTTTGTTGGCCAGGGCGGTGGCCGGAGAAGCGAAAGTTCCGTTCTTTTCCATCAGCGGTTCGGACTTTGTGGAAATGTTTGTCGGGGTGGGGGCATCCCGTGTTCGTGATTTGTTTGAACAGGCGAAGAAAAATGCGCCTTGTATCATTTTCATCGACGAAATCGACGCAGTGGGCCGTCAACGCGGGGCCGGGCTCGGCGGCGGTCACGACGAGCGCGAACAAACATTGAACCAATTGCTTGTGGAAATGGACGGATTTGATGTCAATTCCGGAATCATCATCATGGCGGCAACCAACCGTCCGGATATCCTCGACCCGGCATTGTTGCGCCCGGGCCGTTTTGACCGCCAGATTCTGGTGAACCGTCCTGATGTGAAAGGCCGGGAAGCCGTTTTGAAAGTGCATGCCCGTAACAAACCCCTGGCAGAAGACGTCAAATTGGAAGTCATTGCCCAGCGTACCACGGGCTTTTCCGGAGCCGATCTGGAGAACTTGTTGAATGAAGCGGCTCTGCTTGCGGCACGGCACCGGAAGAAGAAAATCACGATGGAAGAAATTGATGAAGCGGTGGACCGCGTGATTGCAGGTCCTCAGAAGAAAAGCCGCGTCTTCAGCAAAAAAGAAAGAAAAATTGTTGCTTATCATGAATCCGGACACGTGTTGTGCGGATATTACCTGCAGCATGCCGATGTGGTTCACAAGGTGACAATCGTCCCCCGCGGGCAAGCCGGCGGATATGCAATGATGTTGCCGAAGGAAGATCGTTATTTGGCCACCAAAAACGAATTGCTGGATCGGGTGACCGGGTTGCTCGGAGGCCGTGTCGCCGAAGAGATTGTGTTTGGTGAAATCAGCACCGGGGCCAGCAATGACTTTGAGAAAGCAACCTCCATTGTCCGTTCCATGATTACGGAATACGGAATGAGCGACCGGTTGGCCACCATGACCTTCGGGCGTTCGCAAGGACAGGTGTTCTTGGGGCGTGACCTGGGACACGAATCCAACTACAGCGATAAAATCGCCTATGAGATCGATACGGAGATGCAAGATTTGATCCGTTCCTGCTACAACCGGGCGAAAAACCTGATCATGGAACATCGCGACAAATTGGAACTGTTGGCGCAAACCTTGCTGGAGAAAGAAACGTTGGATGAGCGGCAAATCAAACAATTGCTTGAAAACGGGAAGTTGGATGATGACGATTCCGTGAAAGTCAACATCCAATCCAAAGAGGAAGAAGAAACCAATAAAGAGTCCACAAAACAGGATAATTCCGGGGCGGTTGATGCAAACCGGACAGAAAGCCCTGCAAAGGATAATCCGTTTGTCAATAACGATCCGGTGGATAAAGATTCGGATTCAGACCAATCGGTGTAGAAAAAAAGAGGCGTTTCCGCCTCTTTTTTCTTGTGAATTAATGGATGTAAAACAATCCGGGAGGATGGTATTCTATAAGTAAAATGGATTACATCACTAAAGCAGGTGAATAACTTGAACAAGGATTTATTGCTGGTCATGGATGTTGGAAACACCAATATCGTTTTGGGCATTTACCGCAAGGAAAAATTGTTGCATCATTGGCGTTTGCAAACAAACCGCCACGCGACCGAAGATGAATACGGCATGCAATTGGCCGATTTGCTTTCCTATACCAACCTGTCCATCAAAGATGTGGGGGCTGCCATCCTTTCTTCCGTTGTCCCTCCGCTGACGATTGTCTTGCGGCGGATGGCTGAAAAGTATCTTGGTTTGACCCCATTAATCTTGGGACCGGGCATTCGTACCGGATTGAATATCAAGTATGACAATCCACGCGAGGTCGGGGCCGACCGGATTGCCAATGCGGTGGCCGGCATTGAGAAATACGGGGCGCCGTTGGTGATTGTCGATTTTGGGACGGCAACCACCTTCTGTTTTATTGATGAAGAGGGAAATTACGTCGGAGGAGCCATTGCGCCCGGTATCAGTATATCCATGGAGGCGCTGTATCAACGGGCCGCCAAGTTGACAAGGGTGGAAATTGACAAACCGGATTCGGTGGTTGGCAAAAATCCGGTTCAATCCATGCAGGCTGGCATATACTATGGTTATGTCGGGCTTGTGGATGAAATTGTCACCCGCATGAAAAAGATGATGCGCCAACGTCCCACGGTGGTGGCCACCGGCGGGTATGCCTCATTGATTTGCAAGGATACCAAGACGATTGACAAGGTGGATCCGCTGTTAACCTTGGAAGGATTAAAGTTGATCCATGAGCTGAATGCAAAGTAACAGAATGGGAAACAGAGGGCTTCTTGCGAAGGAGTCCTTTTTTTAAGGAGGAAATCACTGATGGAAGATTATGTTATTCGAGCGATCTCTGCAGACGGGGCCGTGCGCGGGTTTGCGGCACGGACGACGAATCTGGTACAGGAACTGCAACAACGTCACCGCACTTTTCCGGTGGTCAGCGCGGCATTGGGCAGAACGGCGACCATGGGTGCGATGATGGGCGTGACTTTAAAAGAGAAGAACCACAAAGTATTGATCCGGGTGGAAGGTGACGGACCCATCGGGCGGATCATGGTGGATGCCGACGGGCAAGGCCATGTGCGCGGATGTGTCGACCAACCGCAAGTGGAAGGCAAATCCAAAGGTAACAAGCTGGATGTGGCTTCCGCTGTGGGAAAAGGAATGATTCACATCATCAAAGACTTGGGCATGAAGGAACCGTATCGAGGCGCTTCACCGATTATCTCAGGGGAATTGGCGGAAGACTTTACTTATTATTTTACGGCCTCTGAACAAACTCCATCATCCGTGGGATTGGGGGTATTGGTCAAAGGGAACGAAATTTTGGCGTCCGGCGGGTATATGATCCAGCTTTTGCCGGGGGCCGGGGAAGAAGTGATTCAAAACCTGGAGCAACGGATTTCCCGGCTTTCGTCGATCTCAGACCGGTTGAAAAACGGGGAAACGCCGGAAGAAATGCTGCGCTTTTTAATGGGGGACGATTTGGAAATCCTGGGGAAATCGCCGGTTCAATTTCAATGCAATTGTTCCAGGGAACGTTCAAAGGCAATGTTGCGGGCGCTTGGCAAGGAGGAAATAGAATCCATCCGGGACGAATTGGGCCGTGCCGAGGTCGTTTGCCATTTTTGCAATGAAAGATACTTGTTTACGGATGAGGAATTAGAAAGGATTATAATAGAAGAAATTGATTGACAAATCGGATCGGGATTAGTATGATGATAAATACAAAACCTATGAGTTTACTCGGAATAAGGAGGCTTCCTACATGCGGGTTGGAAATAATATTCTTGAGTTGATTGGCGAAACACCGCTTGTGAAATTAAACCGGATTGTTGGAAAGACGGATGCCGATGTTTATTTGAAACTGGAATTTTTTAACCCGGGTGGCAGTGTCAAAGACCGGATTGCCCTCAGCATGATTGAAGAAGCTGAAAAACGCGGGGAGCTGAAACCCGGTTCCACGATTTTGGAGCCGACCAGCGGAAACACCGGAATCGGACTGGCGATGGTGGCAGCAGCCAAAGGTTACCGCGCCGTGTTGGTCATGCCTGACACGATGAGCGTGGAACGCAGAAATCTTCTGCGGGCCTATGGAGCCGAACTGGTGCTGACTCCCGGTGCGGAAGGAATGAAAGGGGCCATTCAAAAAGCCAAAGAAATCCATGAACAACATCCCGATTATTTCGTTCCCCAACAATTTGAAAACCCGGATAACGTGAAAGCACACTTTGAAAACACCGCCAGAGAAATCGTTGAACAAACAGGCGGTGAATTGGATGCCTTTGTTGCGGGAATCGGGACCGGCGGAACGATTACCGGTGTCGGCAGGGTCTTGAAAGAAAAATATCCTCATGTTCACGTGGTTGCTGTTGAGCCTTCCAATTCCCCCGTTTTGTCCGGAGGAAAACCAGGGCCTCACAAAATTCAGGGTATCGGTGCCGGATTTGTACCCAAGATTCTCGATACGGATATTTACGATGAAGTCTTGCAAGTGGATAACGAGGAAGCTTTTGAATGGGCGCGTCGTGCAGCTCGTGAAGAAGGGATTCTCGTGGGAATCTCCTCCGGTGCGGCCATTGCTTCCGCGGTGAAAATCGCCCGCCGGTTGGGAGAAGGCAAAAAAGTTGTCGCTGTTGTTCCAAGTAACGGAGAACGTTATTTGTCCACGGCTCTTTTCAATTTCGAAGATGAAGCATAAGCGTAAACCAAATACATCTGTTGGAAGCTGTCCTTGATCGGAAAGGATAGCTTCTTTTGCTTTCGGGGAAAATTGTGATGAAGATCCCGGTTTTATGTGGTAAAATGATGTGATTAGAAGAGTTGAGCCTGTCGGGAAAAGCCGGGAAGGGATTGGATCATCATGAAATTGGTTTGCGGGATGAGCAAAAGCGATGCCATGGACATCGATGAAATAGAAAAGCAAGCGTAATCACCGGCGTCGGATCCGAAAGCGTTTGAAGAAGAAGCGGGAGCGGTGTTGAAAGGTTCCCTTGCGGGGATTGCATGAACGTCGGGCGCCGGAATTCCTCTTTTCCGTCATCATGGCGCAGGCTGCTTTCCAGTCTGATTGGAGCGGAATCCGACGGAAAGAGACCCGGTCCCATCCGGAATCCCTGTGAAAGCAGAGATGAAAAACCATTTTGAAGAACCGGATTCAGAAAACAAATCCATTTCCTTCTGCGGAAGAAGAAAGATAGATATGAGATGGCTCACTGACAGAAGGAATCGGTCGGCCATCTTTTTTTGTCATCGATGCAGCATCAAGCGCTTGTATTCATCAGAGAGGAGCTGGAGCCATGAACCATTCAACGATTCAAGCCGGTCCGTATACGTTGTCTTATGACCGCCGCACGCTGGTGATGGGCATTTTGAATGTGACCCCGGACTCTTTTTCAGACGGCGGAAAATACAATACGGTGGACCGGGCTATCGAACATGCCAAACAACTGGTGCGTGATGGCGCGGATATCATAGACATCGGCGGAGAATCCACACGCCCCGGGGCGGAGTATGTACCGCCGGAAAAGGAATTGTCCCGCTTGCTCCCGGTGATTGAGGTGTTGCATCGCGAGTTGGACTGCCCCATTTCCGTGGATACGTATAAGGCAGAGGTGGCCCGGCAATGCATCCAGGCCGGGGCGCATATCATCAATGATGTATGGGGAACGCTCAAAGATCCGGACATGGCCAAGGTTGCGGCGGAGTTGGATGTGCCGGTCATTTTGATGCATAACCGGCAACAACCTGATTATGATTCGCTGATGGACGATGTGATTCAGGATCTGATGGCGATGGTACAAAATGCGAAACAAGCCGGAGTCAAAGATGAAAATATCATTTTGGATCCCGGGATCGGCTTTGCCAAAAACCTTGAACAAAATTTAACCGTGATGCGCCACCTGGATCGCATTACCGCGTTGGGGTATCCCGTGTTGCTGGGAACGTCCCGGAAATCCATGATTGGCAAGACATTGAACCTGCCGGCTCATGAAAGGGTGGAAGGCACGGCGGCAACGGTGGCATTCGGAATTTCCCAAGGATGCCGGATCGTACGGGTCCACGATGTCAAAGAGATGACCAGGGTTTGCCGGATGATGGATGCGATGCTTTACGGGGTTCTGCCAAAGGAGGCGGAGGCCCGTGGATAAAATCTTTATGAAACGGCTGAGCTTTTACGGGTATCATGGGGCTTATGCCGAAGAAAACCGGCTGGGGCAGCGTTTTTATGTCGATCTGGAAATGAAATTGGATTTAAGGCCTGCCGGCACAACGGATGATTTGCAGAAAACCGTTGATTATGGAGCGGTATATCAGAAAGTGGAAAACATCATGACCGGAACCCGGGTGAAATTGATTGAAACCTTGGCAGAGCGAATTGCCGGACGTTTGTTGGCTGATTTCCCGATTGAAGAAGTACGGGTCCGCGTCACCAAACCCAATCCGCCGATTCAGGGACACTATGAGTCGGTCGGGGTTGAAGTGGTAAGGACAAGGCCATGAGCCGAAAAGTGACGGCCTATCTGGGACTGGGAACCAATCAGGGAGATCGGCGGGAACAGTTGAAACAGGCGATTCATCTGTTGAACAACACCAGAGGAATCCACGTGCGGCAAACCTCTTCGATTTATGAAACCGCTCCGGTCGGGTATCTCGATCAACCGCCGTTTTACAACATGGCGGCGGAAATCCAGACGATTTTGTCTCCCGGGCAATTGTTGGAAGCTTTTTTGCGGATCGAACAAAAGTTACATCGGGTGCGAAAGATCCGCTGGGGACCGCGCACCATGGATCTGGATCTGCTCCTTTATGAAGATCGCGTGATCCGGCAGGAAGATCTGGTGGTGCCCCATCCGCGCATGACCGAGCGGGCATTTGTTTTGGTCCCCTTGTTTGAAATTGCCGGGGATATCGAAATCCCGGGGACGCATAAAACAATTTCCCAGTGGATGAAGGAGATTCCCGGTGAACAAAAAGTGTACAAATTGGAAATGATTCCGGTTTAACCATGGGGAAAGGAGGTATTTCGATGCTGAAAATTGGTGACATTGCGTTAAAAAACCGTGTCGTGTTGGCTCCGATGGCAGGGGTCTGCAATCCGGCTTTCCGCCTCATTGCCAAAGAGTTTGGCGTGGGATTGGTGTGTGCGGAAATGGTGAGCGACAAAGCCATTTTGCACGGAAATAAAAGGACCCGGGAGATGCTTTATGTGGATGAACGGGAAAAACCGCTCAGTTTGCAAATTTTCGGCGGAGACAAAGAAACGCTGGTGGAAGCGGCCAAAGTTGTCGACCAACAAACCAATGCGGATATTATCGATATCAACATGGGATGCCCGGTTCCGAAAGTGGTCAAATGCGATGCGGGCGCCCGCTGGCTCCTTGATCCGGACAAGATTGAAGAGATGGTGTCTGCCGTGGTGGAAGCCGTGGACAAACCGGTGACCGTCAAGATGCGCATTGGTTGGGATGAAGATCATATTTATGTGGTTGAAAACGCCAAAGCGGTCGAACGCGCCGGAGGAAAAGCGGTTTCCGTACACGGTCGCACGCGGAAGCAGATGTACCGCGGGCAAGCGGACTGGAGTTGGATTAAAAAAGTAAAAGAGGCCGTGGGGATTCCTGTCATCGGAAACGGCGATGTCTTTACACCGGAAGATGCGAAGCGGATGCTTGATACAACCGGTTGTGACGGGGTCATGATCGGTCGCGGCGCATTGGGGAATCCGTGGATGTTGTACCGGACGGTCCATTATCTTCAGACCGGCGAACTGCTTCCGGAACCGGAAGTGAGGGAAAAGATGGAGATTGCCATTTTGCATATGGATCGGCTTGTCAAACTGCGTGGGGAAGACATTGCCGTCCGCGAAATGCGAAAACATGCGGCGTGGTATCTCAAAGGACTGCCTGGTGCCAGCAAGGTGAAAGAAAAAGTGAATCAACAAGAAACCAGGGATGGAATGGCAAATCTCCTGCTTTCGTTTGCGGAGGAATACGAAAAGCGTCAGCGCGAAAAACAAGAAGCCGTCAATCAAGAAACTGCGTAACGGATGAACGAAGGAGTGCGAAACGATGAGTCATGAAGAACAAAGCGATCTGTTTCAAATCAGGCGTGAAAAAGTTTCTGCGTTGAGGGAGAAAGGTGTCAATCCTTTCGGCCACAAGTTTGAGCGTACCCATCATGCAAAGCAGATTTTGGATCAGTACGAATCGATGTCCAAAGAAGAATTGCAAGAAAAAAACATTTCCGTATCGATTGCGGGTCGTCTTGTGGCCAAACGGAAACAAGGAAAGGCTTCCTTTGCCCATCTCCAGGACATGAGCGGCCGGATTCAGATCTATGTCCGGCTGGACCGGGTGGGGGAAGAGCAATATGAGATTTTCCGGACAGCCGATCTCGGGGATTTTCTGGGGATCAAAGGCGTTGTTTTTAAAACCAACCGCGGGGAAGTCAGTGTCAAAGCCGATCAGGTGGATTTCCTGAGCAAATCGCTCCGGCCCCTTCCGGAAAAATATCATGGACTGAAAGATGTGGAGCTCCGGTATCGGAAACGGTATCTGGATCTCATCATGAACCCGGAAGTCAAAGAAACGTTTGTCACCCGGAGCCGGATCATTGCCGCGATGCGCCGGTATCTGGATCAACAAGGGTTTTTGGAAGTGGAAACCCCGACTATGAATGTGATCGCCGGCGGCGGGGCGGCACGTCCGTTCATCACCCACCACAATGCACTCGATATGAAGCTGTATATGCGGATTGCCCTTGAGCTTCATTTGAAGCGCCTGGTTGTGGGCGGATTTGAAAAAGTTTATGAAATCGGCCGGGTGTACCGCAATGAAGGGATTTCCACCCGCCATAATCCGGAGTTCACCATGATGGAATTGTATGCCGCTTATGCGGATTTTCATGACATCATGGATCTCACGGAGGATTTGATCGCCCATGTGGCGCAAGAAGTCTTGGGCACCACGAAAATCCATTACCAAGGGCATGAAGTGGATCTTTCCCCCGGCTGGGCACGCAAATCGATGACCGAATTGATCCGGGAAACGACCGGGGTGGATTTTACCCGGCAGATGACCGATGAAGAAGCCCGCCGGCTTGCGAAAGAACATGGCGTGGAAATTACAGAGTTTATGACCTTTGGTCACATTGTCAATGAGTTCTTTGAACAAAAAGTGGAAGACCAATTGATTCAACCGACGTTCGTTTACGGACATCCGGTGGAAATTTCCCCGCTTGCGAAGAAAAATGAAGAAGATCCCCGGTTTACGGACCGGTTTGAGCTGTTTATCGTGGGACGGGAACATGCGAATGCTTTCTCCGAATTGAACGACCCGATGGATCAACGGGAGCGTTTTGAAGCACAACTGAGAGAAAAAGAAGCCGGTAACGACGAAGCGCACCCGATGGATGAAGATTTCCTGGAAGCACTGGAATACGGAATGCCGCCCACCGGCGGTCTGGGAATCGGTGTGGACCGTTTGGTGATGCTGTTGACAGACAGCCCGTCGATCCGCGACGTTCTCTTGTTCCCGCATATGCGCGAAAACCAGCAGGAAGACTGATGGAAAAGCTTCTGATTCGTTATGAATCAGAAGCTTTTTTCACAAGTTATCCACAATATACACAAACGCCTGTGCGAATTGTGGATAACTTGTGAAAAAACAGCCCCGATCTTCCAAATAAAGAAAATATCAATAAATATCAGGAATAAAAAGGTAAATTTTGCCTGGGTGTTGAAAGATATAGACAACCCTGACAGCTAGGAAAAGGGAGGTTGGGAGCACATGGATAAATGCACCTGTGCCAAATGCGGCGCAAAGTCCTTATACATTCAATTTTTTCAATTCAATGGCAAGTATTATTGCCGGATGTGTTATACCGAATGTCTTCAACAAACTGACAAAAAAAAGACCAATCTTGTTATCACCCGGATGCCCTGAACGGGCATTTTTCTTTGAAGAAGGAGTTTTCAGGGACAATTTCGAAGTTGTATGGGGAAGTTCAGCCATGGCGTTTTGCCGGACCAAAAAACTTCAGAAATGAAAGGAAACGGGAATATCTTGGAATAGTTTATAAAAATCGCCTTGTATAAAAACTTCAAAACGTCTATAATTGCCCTAGGTTGCATCATGATATCATGGAATCTATCAAGTTTTGCAATATTTCCCGGCATTACCGCATGATTTACTTCATTTTCGTTGGTCCGGCGAGAAAAACATTTTTTGATGTAGATATTTGATATTCTTTTTGAATTCATCCACTTGCGACATGAATGAGGTTATTAGTAAAATGGTAGGAGCAGTACTGTTCCGTTCAGTTTACAAAAAGAGGCAAATCATTCAATATACAGAGAATGATGGATAGTTGGCCTTGATATATATCACAGAATATGAAAATAGTGTACACCAGGGAGGTTAAGCTATGGGTTCCAGGAAAGAGAACCATAGATTCTTAGAACAGGGTAACCAGCTTTCATTTCCTGAAGCGCGTTTTGGATTAACAAAAAAAGAAAACGTGGCTCCGAGTCCGATCAAAGAAACCAAAAGCGAATCTCGTTCCCAACAACAAGTTTTGAACATGCTCAGTGCATTGCAACAAAATTTCACATCGCTGTTGAATGTGGTTACCAACCGGCTCAGTTATGACAAAACGAAAGAAATGGCGTTTGACCGCCTTTATAAAGAGATGGAAGAGTTGAAGCAGGACCAGGAACTTCAACAACTCCGTCCGCTTTATATTGATTTGATTCTGCTGATTGACCGGATGAACAACATTTATAACGATCAGCTGGATGTCGGAGGACAAAATCCCGAATTAATTGACATTCTGCAAACCTTGAGCCATGAAGTGCTGGAAATTTTGTACCGTCGCGGCGTTGAATTGATTGTTGCCCCGTCCAACAAATTTGATCCCAAAATTCAACAAGTGGTTGAAGTGATTCCCACCAATAACCCTGCAGAAGATAATATGGTTGTCCATATGATCCGCCATGGCTTTAGATATGGAGACGTGGTTCTCAGACCTGAAGAAGTGGTGATAAAAAAATATAATCCCTGATTGAACGGAATATGACAACAAACGAGGATTAGCCATGATGTTGGCTAATCTTTCATCATTGAACCCTTTTCATGAGCATTTGGGGACCGGGGTGAAAGACGCATTTTTTTGTCAACCGTTTTTTACACTACATAGATTTTGCCATTTTGCGTGAAAGAGGGTAGTATATGGGAGCTTTCCCGTAACCCATGGGTTATAAGTGATCGAAGGAGTGAAAAAAGATGGGAAGAGTCGTTGGGATCGACCTGGGAACAACCTATTCGGCGATCTCTGTTGTAAATAAATACGGGAAACCGGAAATTATGGTGAACCGGGAAGGGGAACGGATTACTCCTTCTGTCGTTCTCTTTGATGGTTCGGATGTGGTTGTGGGCAGTATTGCGAAACGTTCTGCAGTTGCAAGTCCTTTTAATGTTGTCCAATTTGTGAAAAGACAGATTGGCGACAAGGCATGGAAATTCACCACGGAACAAAACGAAGACTTTACCCCCGAAGAAATTTCGGCCATGATTCTCCGGCGCCTGAAAGAAGACGCGGAAACCCTGCTGGGGGAAAAAGTGGAAGATGCCGTCATCACCGTCCCCGCTTACTTTGACGATGCACAACGGAAAGCGACACAAGACGCGGGAAGAATTGCAGGTCTCAATGTTCTTCGCATCATTAACGAACCCACCGCAGCGGCACTGGCATACGGATTGGACAAGATGCATATGGAGCAAAACATTCTGGTTTATGATTTGGGTGGCGGAACCTTTGACGTGACCATTATGCACTTGTCTCCAAGCGGATTGAGGGTGTTGTCCACCGGGGGTGCCAAAAACCTTGGCGGCTTTGACTGGGACAATGTGGTGATGAACTACCTGAATGAAGAGTTCCAAAAGCAAGGGGGCATCGATCTGTTGGAAGACCCCATGCTGGAACAGGACTTGCGTGATAAAGCGGAAATCGCCAAGAAAACCCTTTCTGTCCGTGACCGCACCAATGTATTCCTGTCTGCCAATGGAATCAACGCATCCATCACCCTGACAAGAGAGATTTTTGATGAATTAACCGCTCCTCTCCTGAACCGGACCCAAAAAATCATGGAATTCGTTTTGGAAGACGCAAACATTGAATGGAAAGACATTGACAAAGTCCTTTTGGTCGGCGGCTCGACCCGGATGAAACAAGTTCCTGCCATGATCGAGCGTGTCACGGGAATCAAGCCGTCATTGGATGTCAATCCGGATGAAGTGGTGGCTTTGGGAGCTGCCATCCAAGGTGCGATCCTGCAGATTAAGGAAGGAAATGCCGACCTCTCACTCAGCCAGTCCTTCCCGGTGGTTGAAGTGCAGGATGTCAATTCTCACAGCATGGGGGTTGTGGCGCTGGATGAATCCGGGCAAGAATTCAACTCCATCGTACTCAAAAAAGATACCGTGATCCCCAGCAAAGTAAGCGGCCATTATGAAACCACCGTTGATCAACAGTCCCAATTGCATTTGCAAGTGACGGAAGGGGAAGACATGGATCTGGATTATGTAAAAATCGTGGGGGAAGGCATGATCGACTTGCCGGAATATCCCAAAGGCGCTCCCCTCGAGGTTATTTTTGAGTATGACAGTGATGGAATCATCCATATCTCGGTGATTGACTCCACAGCGGGGAAATTGCTGGGGGAATTGAATATCGAGCGGAAGTCCAACCTGACGGAAGAAGAAGTGTTGGAAAAACAAGAGCGGATGAAAAAGCTGGCGATCGGTTAATCGGTTGGCATCTTTGTACATAATAAACAGACAGAGAATGGGATTGACAAGAGCACTTATTTTATCTTTCATGAAAAGATGAAGCTTGGGAAACCAAGCTTTTTTTTATGGGAAAGGGCATGAAAAAATCCATTCCGTGGGGGCGGATGCCAGGGAATGGATTTTCAGTCTCGTTATTGAATCGTTTTTCCATCGGCGGTCTGAATGACGAATTGGTTTTGCGGGCCGATGGAGCCTTTGGGAATTTCCGCATAACGCCGGGGTGCTTTTCCGGCTCTTCCGCCCTCCTCATCAAATTCAACCAGAATGCGGGTCACCTTGGGCTGGATTTTTTGCAGGGCCTTGATTTTCAGCCCTTTTCCCATGTATGATTCGTCTTTGATTTGAACCAACAGCATGTCTTTGTTATTCCAATCAAGGGTATCCTGAAACATGGCGGGGTGCTTTTCCTTCGTATATACCCATACGCCTCCATGCGGTTGTCTTTCGGGTTCGCCTTCTTTCCAATTGATCAACGTAAAAGGAATTTCTTCGTAGGTTTCCTGTGCGGGTTGTGCCTCTGAAAGATCGATGTGATCTTCCGGAACCGGATCTGCACCGGCAGAAGATTCACAACCGGTTAACAGGCTCAAAGATAAGGCAGAAGCCAAAAGGAATGGGACAATCCTCATCGAACCCAACCTCCTTTAAGACTAAGTCCTATGCTATTAAAATAAAATTACTTCGTCAATGGGATAAATGTTGTTATTCGGTGAAGGAGGGATCCAATGCAGATTCGGCCCGGCCTTTTTCTTCATTGACGGTGAAAAGCAATACAATTCCGATGATGAAGAAAAGGACTAACGAGGCAATGCCCGTCCGGCCCGATCCCATCCATTGCCCGGCCAGACCAAACACGGCCGGTCCGAAAATGGAGGCAAATTTGCCGGACAAACTGTACAAACTGAAAAATTCCGCCTGCCGCCCCCGGGGAATCAGCCGGCTGAATATGGCCCGGCTCAACGCCTGGCTTCCTCCCTGCACCCATCCGACCATGACCGCCAAGATATAAAAGTGCAGAGCCGTTTGCATAAAATAACCGAAGATGACAATGACGAGGTAAACAACCAAGGTGAAGATCAATGTGGGTTTGGAACCCCGGCGGACGGCCAGTTTCCCGAAGAGGAACGTGCAGGGAATCCCGACGAATTGTGTCAAGAGCAAAGCGATGATGAGATCGGTCTGATGAATGCCAATTTCCACACCATAAATATTGCCATTTTGATGATGGTGTTGATCCCGTCGCTGTAAAACCAAAAAGCGATCAGAAATTTCAAGAGTTCCGGGTATTTCCTTGTACTTTTGAAGGTGCCGGTGACGGAACGGATGCCTTTTCGTGTCAAGCGGAAGACGGAAGCGGGAGGGGAAGAACGCTTTTTTTTCTTGAACATGGCGAAACATCGGAATGGAGAAAACCCACCACCAGACGGCCACGGTTAAAAAGGTGACCTGTGTGGCGAAGGTTCTTGTAAAAGAAAAAATATTGTGAAATTGGATCAGAAATAAATTCAATGCGAGCAAGATGCCTCCGCCAAGATAGCCCAATTGATATCCGCGGGAAGAAATGCGGTCCCGTTCGTGTTCCGGGGCAATGTCGTTTAAAAAGGCGTCATAAAAGATGTTGGCTCCGGAAAAAGCAACGGTTCCCATAACCACCGTAACCGATGCCCACAACCATTCCCCTTCATTGATCGTGAACATGCACAGGGTGGATGAGATGCCAAGACCCGTAAAAAAGGCAAGGAAACTTTTTTTATTGTGCATGCTGTCCGCAATGGCTCCGAGAACCGGAGTGATGAGCACCACCAGGATGAGAGAAATGGACTGCGTGTATCCCCAATAGGCGGTGGAAGCGGAGGGAGCCAGGTGTTTTCCGGCTACTTCCGAGTAAAAAATCGGCATCACGGTGGTCATAATGATCGTGGCATAAGCTGAGTTGGCCCAGTCATACATCACCCAACCAAAAACGGCTTGCTTGTTCATGCATTTCTCCTTTTTTTTCATTCATTTCAACACAGGAAAATTTTTTCGGTGAAAGAAATTTGAACGTTTGGACGGATCAGGCAATCCATCCGTCAAGGTTCTACTCTCTTTTTCATAATCATGATAGAATGAAGCGTAGAAAATAATTCGAGTGCATGGCAGATGGGCAAGCAGAACGGATCAGAGGGAAGGAGGGAATGAATGATTGAGGAAAGTGCAAGAGGGTGAATGGATTAAAGAAAGATACCGTGTATTAAAAGGTTTTCCATTTGTGATTGGCACATTATACTATACGGAATATCATTGTGGTCAGGATGAGGTACATACCCGGTTTGTTCATGCCCTTGACCTTCAATTGGTGAATGCTGATTTTGATCCGAAGTCACTTCTTCATCGGGATGAACATGTGTTTTTCCCAATCCGTGAGGTTTTTTCCGATGAAACAAAAGGGTTGCTTTTCCAGGTTTTCCGGCGCTTGGAAGGAACGCTTCTGGCACATTATCTGGGAACGCATGCACCATTGTCTTTGAAAGAAACCGTAAATTTAGGCCGCAAAGTCATACAGCATTTGCTCCGGCTTTATGAAATAGGCCAGTTCACACTTGTCCATCCGCAAAATATGGTGCTGACATCAGGCCGGTCTTTGCGGTTTTTATATGGGGGAAATAAAGGAGAATTGCCCAAAGGATTTGCAGGATCTGTTTCGGGAAACACCAGCGCGGACCGGATTTATGATACGTACACCGTTGGCGCATTGTTATATCAGATGTTGACTGGAAAGAATCCCATGGCACAAGGACTCACAATTCCCTCTGTTTCTCAATACCGTCGAGACTGCCCGGCTGAACTGGATGAATTTGTGCAGCGATCGATCTCTTTTGATATCCATAAACGACCTCATATCGAAGAGATTGCCGACTTCTTGGATTGGATGGCAGAACGTTTAGAAAAAAAGGTTGGAGGAGAAAAATGAGTGAGTTTAAACAGAAAGGTGAACGAATTCGGGGAAGTTATGAAGTTTTAAGTGTATTCCCTTTTGTGGAAGGGGTTTTGTATTTTACGTCCGTAAAAAAAGAGGCAGAAGAAGGCACCACCCGGTTTATTCATGCCGTAAAGCTGAAAAACCAGCCGGAAGAGCACGAGTTGGAAGAGTTAAAAAAGCGAAACAGCGAAGTGTTTTTCCCGGTCCAGGATGTGTTCATCGAAGACGGGATCCTGTATCAGGTGTTTGAGCGTATGGAGGGGGACTTGCTGGGGGTTTATTTGATGCGTTCCGCTCCTCTTCCCATGGCGGAAGTGGCCAACTTGTTGAAAAACATCACCAGCCATCTGTTACAATGTTATGACGATGAGCAATTTGCCCTGGTCGACCCGCAAAACATGGTGTTGCAATCGGACGGCCATCTCCGCTTTTTGTACGGGGGCCCCAACCGTTTGTTCAGTCACTACCGCCAAGAGACCGAAGATGTGAAGAAATTGGGTCAGTTACTTTATTTTATGCTGACCAAAGAGCGGATTGACGACAAAACCACGCAGATCGATTCCATTCGTTCCTCCCGTTCGGATTTGCCATTGCAATTGGAAGGGCTGCTGTTGCGGTCATTATCCAATGACGCCATTAAGCGTCCGCGCATCCATGATTTCTGGAAATGGGCCTATCAATATGAAGAGAAAAAACCAAAAGCCTTGGATGAAAAACCGGTTGCGGATGATCAGGAGGAGAAACCGGCGGAAGAGAAAGGGAAAATGAAAAAGCCGGCTGCATCCGATAAAAAAGAGAAGGCGAAAAGCGCCAAGAAAGAGAAAAAAGAACCGGCCAAAAGCCGGAAAGGATGGAAGCGGTTCGGGTTGGTGGCAGCGGCCGTTGTGTTGGCTTTTGTGGTGATCCAAATGTTTGCCGACAACACCCGGGAAACGTTGGCCGGGGTGATTGATCCGACCGTGGAAGAAAATCCGCAAGAAGCGTTCAATTACTTCCGCCAATCGACACAAGCTTATGACCAAAAGCAATTGGATCAGGCCATTCTCCTGGGGCGCAAGGCGTTAAGCGCCGATTTGGAACAAAAAGAGTATTTCTTGCATTTGGCGAACTTATACGGATTGAAAGAAGATTATCAAACCGGATTGCAGATTTTAAAAGCGGCAACGGATAAATTCCCGAAAGATTATGAGTTACAAGATGCCTTGTCGGTGTACGCTTATTATCTGAAGGATTATGAACTGGCCAAGGAAGCATCGGATCAGGCGGTTTCCCTGACCAGTGAAGAAGCAGAAGTTTATTACCATCAAGGGAAAATTTACGGGGCCATGGGGGATTATGATCAAGCAGTCCAATCCCTGAAGTTTGCCACCTATTTGAAAAAGAAAAATGCACGTTACCAACATGACCTGGCGGTTTATCTTTTCAAACAGGGAAAGATTGATGAAGCGATCGAACAAGCCAAAAAAGCGGCCAAATTGGCCAGCAGCAAAAAAGAAGAATATTATGTGACGCTGGGTGTCCTTTATTTGAAAAAATGGGAACAAGTTTATCAAGACAAAAACATGAACGCCGAAGAGAAGAAAAAAGAACTTGCCAGCTACTCCAAATCTGCTTTCCGGGCTTTCAATGATGCAGTGGATGAAGAATCCAAATATCCGAGAGCGCAATATTACCGTTCCATGGCTTACTATTTGTACGGATATTTCATCTCCGCCAATCAGACAGCGGAAAAAGCCGCCAAATATGATCCGAAAAATCCTCTCTACCACTATCAACTGGGAATCACCTGCATGGGGCTGGGAGACAAAGAAGGAGCGCTGAAAGCTTTTGAACGCGCATACCAGTTGGATCCGAACCAGTCTTTGTATCAGGATGCGATTAAAAAAGCCCAACAAATGCAGGCCACACCACAAAATAAGGAGGCAAAACCGGAAGATGAAGAAGCCAATAAGTAAACTCTTGATTCCGTTCATCCTGGTGGTCGCTGTGATCAGCGCGGTCGTTTGGGCGGTTGGAGGGGATGATGAAAAAGCCGGCGTTCCGATCATCGTCCGGACCCCGAAATTGGAAATGCAATTGGATAAAATCGAGAAAGATCCTCTGCCTTTGGATATTCAGGTTGAAAAAAGGTGACACCCAAAAAGGCTGTTGACAACCCCGGTAGGTCAACAGCCTTTTTCATGGGTTGTCAGGGGAATTGCGGCAAAATTGTATACAATGCTGTCAATGTCGAGGCTGTTTGATGAACGGGTTTCATGGTATATTGTAAGGGGAATTGTTTTATATGCTTAAAGATATGGGAATGAGACCGGATTCAACCGGTGAAAGATATAGTAAAAGACGGGTTAAGGAGGCTCTGTGAGTGGAGCAGGAACAGTCCAATCAGAAAAATCGAAGAAATTTGGGTTGGCTCGGACTTTTTTTGGTCAGCATCGGAACCAAGTTGAAATCGATCTTGCCCTTGTTGAAATTTGGAAAGTTTGGCGGCACATTGATCACCATGGCGATTTCCGTCGGAGGATATGCGCTGCTTTTTCCTTATCAATTTGCCATCGGTTTGGTTTTGATGATTTTCATCCATGAAATGGGACATGTTTGGGCGGCAAAGATCAAGGGATTGCCTGTGTCGGCACCGGCCTTTATTCCGTTTGTGGGTGCGTTGATCACCATGAAGAAGCAGCCGAGCGATGCGGCGACGGAAGCCTTTGTCGCTTTGGGCGGTCCTCTTTTGGGCACGTTGGGGGCGGTTGTTTCCTACGGTTTGGGAGTTTGGCTTGATCAGGATCTTTTGATCGCCATCGCCTATATCGGCTTGTTTTTAAATTTGTTTAACCTGATCCCCATTCATCCTTTGGATGGCGGAAGGATTGTCGTGGCGATTACCCGTTGGCTGTGGGTGGTCGGTTTGATTGTGGGGCTTTTTTTGATCATATATTTGAAAAGTATTTTGCTGTTGATTATTTACATTATGTTTTTGATTGATTTATGGGGGGCATACCGGAAGAAGAAGCCGAAAAAAAGAGAGTTTGTGATTGAAGCCAGGGTGAAAAAGGAGCGTTTTGATGAAGCCGGGTTGTGGATCCCGGGTGAATATCACCAACGTTCTTTGCCGTTTCGCCAATATTGTTTCATCCAAGACCAGAGAGAAATGGCGGAAGTGGGTTATCCCGGGCTTGGGACGATCCTCCAGTTTGAAATGATGGGACAAATCCATGAGATGACGTTGGTACAGACGATTCCCCCTTCTCCGGAAGATCCGGAAGTGAAAATGAAGTTAAAAGGGACTTATACGCCTCTTCGTGTGGGAGGTATTAAACAGGATGAGAAGTATTACAGCGTGCCTCCGAAGTTGCGGTGGATTTACGGCACCGTCTACGTGGGGCTGGCCGTATTTATCGGCTTTATGATGTATCAAATCGGCCAAATGGGATTGACGTGACCAAAAAAGGAGCTCCGGATCCGGGCTCCTTTTTTTACTGCACGGTAACGGTTTTTTCCTGGTGATCGTGAATCTTTTCTTTTTCCACATGCAATTTCAAATGATATGTTCCTTTTTCCGGAAAGGACAAGGAGGCGGTGTACTCACCGGGTTTCTTTTCGGAGGCCTCGACAAACTTATGTTGTTCGTTGCCTTGTTTCCAGACCTCCAACCGGACATCGGCACCACTTAAAGCTTTTTGATTCAGTTGAATGTGTGCCGATGCTTCAATGGCTTGCCCGGCCTGAATGTTGTCCGGGACCGTCAGATGCATTTGCACCCCGGAATCATGGTGCGCGTGGGAGTCATTTTGGACGGATCCGACGGTAAACGAACCACTGGTCATCTGGTGGATGCCGGGGGCGGTGACATGGACCACCACGTGATACTCCCCGTCCTCAGGGAATTTCTGTACTGCGGTATATGTTCCGTCGGCCTGATGGGTTGCTTTGAACGTTTGATGTTCTTTCCCTTGTTTCCAGACTTCAAATTCGACATTGGCATCCGGAAACGGTTTGTTTTCGGCCGTAATCACGGAACTTAACTCAACCGGCTGATTCTTTTCGGGATGGTCCGGGGATGATTGGAAAGTGATATTCAGCTGGGCCGGTGTTTGCAGGTTTTGCTGTTCCTTGGTTTCGGGTTTTAACTGTCCGCATCCGGCGGCAACCAGGATAAAGAGAACCAAATGAAAAAAGAATAAATTACGCTTCATGATGGCGGACTCCTTCCGTAACTTCCGGTCTGTATCATGCTCATTGTAGCAAAAGCGGCAGGAATGACTATCCCTCTTTGGAGCTATTCTCTCCCCGGTCGTTCCCTTCCATCCATCCTTGTTCATAGGCATAACGGGTCAATTGAACTCGATTATTCAAGTGGAGTTTCTGCATAATATTTTTCAGATGGTTTTTGACGGTGTATTCCGATATCAGGCACTGGCGTGCGATTTCTTTATTGCTGTAACCCTGGGCCACCCATGTTAAAATTTCTTGTTCCCGTTGGGTCAGATTGGATTGTTTGGAAGGAACGGGGGTGGTATGGAATTCATGCAAAATCCGGCGGGCAATTTCTTTGGGCATGGGGGTTTCGTCTGCGGCAACGGCTTGTAAATATTCCAGCCACAAGGAAGGCTTCAGGTTTTTCAGCAGATACCCCTGAGCCCCCTGTTTTAAAGCGTCAAACAGATCGGAAGCATCATCGGAAACCGTGACGATGACAATTTTTACGGACGGGAACTGTTCTTTGATGATGCGGGTGGCGGTCAGGCCGTTGATCTTTGGCATGTTGATATCCATTAAGATAAGATCGGGACGGGCGGATTCGGCGAGTTCGATCACTTCCTTTCCGTCGGCTGCTTCGCCCACGATTTGAAACCGGGAATCTCTTTTGATAATCAAACGCATGGCTTGGCGCGCGTGTTCATGATCATCTCCAATGACAATGCGATAAAGGGGATTCACTCGTTTTCCCTCCCTTTTTGGATGGTCAGAATGGTTTTTCCGTCCTGTCGTGTTAATTGAAGTCCGGCGCCGATGCTTTTTACCCGTTCTTGCATGATGCGCATCCCGTATCGGTCCGGGTAGGAAAACACATCGCCTTCAAACCCGATTCCGTTGTCTTCCACCGTGCATCGCCATCCTTGGCGGAACGGTTCGAAAGAGACTTGGACCCAAGTGGCCCGGGCATGTTTTCGGACGTTGGTCAAGGCTTCCTGTATACAGGCATACAGTTCCACTTTTTCTTTGGTGAGAAGGGATCCGGTTTCCATTTCGAAACGGGCTGAAATGCGGACCCCGGTATCGATTTCAAATTCGCGGAACAAATGCATCAATTTGTCCTTTAAAAGAAAAGGAGCGGGGTGTTCCGGATTTTTTAAACTGGCGATCGCTTGACGGACATCATCGTGCAATTGTTGCAAGTGTTGATGAACCCGGTTTAATGAAGGATCGGGGTGTTTTTCCCGCAGGGATTCCAGTTCCACCGAACACAAAAACAACGTTTGTGCCATGCCGTCATGCAATTCGCGGGCGATTCGCTCCCGTTCCTGTAAAACGGCATTTTCTTCCCGCTCTTTTTTTAGAGCTTCTTGGATTTCTTCATAAATCACAAATAAATGCACCAAGAGGGTTAATGTGACCCCCAAAACGATCAGAGGGGTGAGCCAGTTGCCCAATTCCATGGAGATATAAGGCAACAGGTATTCATGACGGATATATTCCCAGATCCCCACCGCGATCGTGGGGATTGTCAAAATGAGCCATTTGATTTGTTTATAAGTCAACGGGATCACTCCAAAAGCCATTTCAAAATTTACTTTACACGAAAATAAACGAAAAAAAATGAACAAACTGTCGAACATCCTTTTTGCGATCTTGTAAAATGAAAAGAACATCACTGGAAAGAAGGGGAATCATGAAAGCAATCATCTTTGACTTGGATGGAACATTATTTCAAACCGAAAAAGTGGCCGTTCCCGCATTTCAGGAAACTTTTCGCCATTTACAGACGACGGGCAAGTTTCAAGGAGACATCCCCGATGAGGAAAAAATTCAATCCGTTTTCGGAATGACGCATCAGGAATTGTGGGAGGTTTTGTTGCCGGGGGCAGACAGTGCCCTCAAAGAAAAAGCGGATCGGTTCATGCTGCAAAAAGAGCTAGAATTGTTCCGCCAGGGAAAAGGGGAGATTTTTCCCGGGGTCAGGGAAACCTTGATGCAGTTTTATGAAGACGGATGGCCCTTGTTTGTGGCCAGCAACGGGGCCGGTGATTACGTGCGCACGGCTTTGGAAACAAAAGGATTAA
This sequence comes from Thermoactinomyces vulgaris, assembly GCF_005886755.1. Lineage (NCBI taxonomy): Bacteria > Bacillati > Bacillota > Bacilli > Caryophanales > Thermoactinomycetaceae > Thermoactinomyces > Thermoactinomyces vulgaris. The sequence continues at coordinate 91,297 of NZ_CP039710.1, read as the reverse complement.
TTTCTCTGTTTAAGGGAATTTATACAGCAGGAGAGTATCAAACGGCTGATAAATCGGATCTTGTCCGCATTTTAAAAAATGATTACGGGGTGACGGACGGTTTGATGGTCGGAGATCGCAGTTCAGACATCAAAGCCGGCAAGGAGAATCAACTGTTTTCGGTTGGATGCCGCTATACCGGATATCCCTGTTTTGGTCAAGAAAATGAACTGGACGAAGCTGATGCAATCATTCATTCTTTTCCGGAACTGAAGCAAGTGGTCGAAGCAACAAAAAAGTGAACAGGTGAAGGTGATGGATGAGGTTTCCAACCTTTTGATTTTCAAGTCGGGGAACAATGAAGTCAAAAGGAAGGAAATCTCTTTTTGTACCGGGAGTTATCACGAAAGAAAAGAGGGTGAAAAATGGGAGAAAGTGTATGGATGGTTTCTTACCTGGAAGTGGCGGTTCGTTTGTTTATGGCGGCACTTTTGGGAGGGTTGGTCGGTTGGGAACGTGAACGGCATAACCATCCTGCAGGCTTTCGCACACATATTTTGGTCAGTGTGGGCTCGGCTTTGATTATGCTGATTTCCATCTATGGTTTTACGGATTATATGGCGGAGCAGAATGTCCGGTTTGATCCTTCCCGGTTAAGTGCACAGGTGGTGAGCGGAATCGGTTTTTTGGGAGCGGGAACGATCATGCGCCACCGTGCATCGGTGACAGGGTTGACGACGGCGGCTTCTTTGTGGGTGGTCTCAGGCATCGGGCTGGCGGTCGGAACCGGTTTTATCTTCGGGGCCGTCCTGACCACCATTTTGGTTTTGGTGAGCCTGGAGCTTTTAAACCGGTTGGAAAGCATGTGGATCAAAAAGAAACGTCTTTGTCTGCTTCACATCATTGCCGAGGATGAACCGGGCAAACTGGGCGAGCTGGCATCGCTGATCGGGCGGTTTGGCGGAAAAATAAGGCGGGTGCACATGGAGGAACAGGAAGAAGAGGATGAGGGCCGTCTGTTGGAGATCACTTTTACCATCCGCATCCACGAAAAAGTCCCCATTCCCCAATTGGTGGAGGAAGTCCGTCAGCTTGACGGTGTAAAATCAGTTCGCGTGGATTAAAAACAAACGGTACATGTCAAGGTAAAAATTGGTCAATACTGAAAATAAATGCAGGGGACTTGGCAAATGGAAGCTTTTTTCTTATAATGAATATCAGAAGGTCAAAGTTAGTCAAGGTCAGCAGGAGGTTGTCCGAATGAGTAGTATTTCGGACATAATTGAACGCTATTTAAAAAAAATAATCAATGAAAGCGAAGACGGCGTGATTGAGATCAAACGCAGTGAATTGGCGGATATTTTCCAATGCGTCCCTTCTCAGATCAATTATGTGATCAGTACCCGATTCACGGTGGAGAAAGGGTATATCGTGGAAAGCAAAAGAGGGGGAGGAGGATTTATCCGCATCCAGAAAGTACGTTATAAGAATCGTCATGAAATTTTTGATGAAATGTTGTCATATATCGGGGATGCCGTCACCCAGATGACGGCGGAACATGTAATTTCCAGATTGATGGAAGAAGATTTGATGACAAAGCGGGAAGCTTTGCTCATGAAGCGTTTGATTTCCCGTGAAACCTTGCAGTTGCCGATTCCGCTTCGGGATCCGGTGCGGTCAAGGATGATGAAAGTTTTACTTACCACATTATTAACCAGCAAAGGAGAGTGACGGCCGATGCTCTGTCCCGAGTGTGGTAAACGGCCGGCAACGATTCATTACACCAAGATTGTCAACGGCGAAAAGTCCGAGTTTCATTTATGTGAAGTTTGCGCACAGGAAAAAGGAGAACACATGCCCGGGTTTGACAATGGGTTTTCTTTCCATCAACTTTTGTCCGGGCTGTTGAATTTTGATTCCTCTTCTTCCGGCGGACATACAGGATATGAAACGAATTTGCTCCGCTGTCCCACATGCGGGTTGACTTATAATCAATTCAGCAAGGTCGGCCGCTTTGGATGCGGTGATTGTTATCAAACGTTCCAGGATCGTTTGGAACCTTTGTTGAGAAGGATTCACGGCCATACATCGCATAACGGGAAAATCCCGTCCCGTGCCAAAGGTGAATTAAAACTGCAGAGAAAATTGGAACAGCTGCGTGAACAATTGGCGCAAAAAGTTCAGGCTGAAGAGTTTGAAGAAGCGGCCCGTTTGCGTGACCAAATCCGAGAATTGCAGGATCGACTCAAGAAGTAGGGAGGAAACACCATGTCACTCGAACATTTCATGAACCATGCCATCAGTGAATGGATGCGGGTGAAAGGTCCTCTGTCAGATGTGGTATTCTCCAGCCGGATCAGGGTCGCAAGGAATTTGGACGGATTTCCGTTTCCCATGCTGAGCACCGCATCCCAGGCGGAAGAAGTGATTCGCAAAGTCGAGCAGGCATTGAAACAAGATCAGTCGAAGTACTCCTTCCTGGCAGGTGCTGAATTGATCCGCATGAAGGACCTGTCTGATTTGGAAAAAAGCGTGTTGGTCGAGAAGCATTTGATCAGTCCGATGTTGGCGGAAGAATCACGGCATGGCGCCGTTTTGTTGAATAAAGCCCAATCTGTCAGCATCATGATCAATGAAGAAGATCACATCCGCATTCAGGTGTTGTTCCCCGGATTGCAAATGAAGCAAGCCTGGGAACTGGCCAATGAGATTGATGATTGGTTGGAAAGCCACTTGAATTTTGCTTTTGATGAAAAGTGCGGTTATTTGACCAGTTGCCCGACTAATGTCGGGACGGGAATCCGGGCTTCGGTGATGCTTCACTTGCCGGCTTTGGCCATGACCCAGCAGTTAAACCGGTTGTTGCCGGCGATAACGCAAGTCGGGCTTGCGGTTCGCGGAATATACGGAGAGGGCAGTGAAGCTTTGGGCCAATTGTATCAGGTTTCCAATCAGGTTACGCTGGGATTGGATGAGAATGAGATTTTGGAAAACCTGCAAGGAGTTGTCCGGCAAATGATTGAACATGAACATACAGCCCGCGGACGGCTCCAAGAGGTTTCTTTGATTCAGCTGGAAGACCGTGTCCATCGTTCATACGGGACTTTGGCCCATTGCCGCATCATTGATTCCAAAGAAGCGATGAGCCTTCTCTCTGATGTCCGGTTGGGAATTGATTTGGGATTTATCCGTGGCGTTTCGGCCAGTGTCATGAATGAATTGATGGTGATGATTCAACCCGGATTTTTGCAACAGTATGCCGGGGAACGGCTGAATGCCGAACAAAGGGACATTCGCAGAGCCCGGTTGATTCGTGAACGTTTGGCCATGGAACATAAGTCCTGACAAATCCATGCATAAGTGAGGTGTAAGGGATTATGATGTTTGGACGTTTTACAGAACGGGCGCAAAAAGTTCTCGCCCTTGCTCAGGAAGAAGCCGTGCGTCTGGGACATACCAACATCGGAACGGAACATGTTTTGCTTGGATTGGTTCGCGAAGGGGAAGGGATTGCAGCCAAGGCCTTGATCGGTTTGGGCCTGGGATTGGAAAAAATCCAAAAAGAAGTTGAGAATTTGATTGGACGGGGACAGGGGCAACCCGTAAACATTGCTTATACGCCACGGGCGAAAAAAGTGATCGAATTGTCCATGGATGAAGCTCGCAAGTTGGGGCACACCTATGTCGGCACTGAGCACATTCTTCTCGGTTTGATTCGCGAGGGGGAAGGCGTGGCGGCCCGCGTTCTCAACAATTTGGGTGTGAGCTTGAACAAAGCCCGCCAGCAGGTTTTGCAACTCTTGGGAAACAGCGAAACCTTCTCCAACCACTCCAGTACCCATCATCAGGTCAATACACCCACACTGGACGGCTTGGCCCGCGACTTGACGGCCGCTGCGCATGACGGAAACCTGGATCCGGTGATCGGCCGCAGTAAAGAGATTGAGCGGGTGATTCAAGTCTTGTCCCGCCGGACCAAAAACAATCCGGTTTTGATCGGTGAACCGGGAGTCGGAAAAACGGCGGTTGCCGAAGGTTTGGCCCAGCGCATTGTTGACGGGGAAATCCCGGAAACCTTGCGCAACAAGCGGGTTATGACCCTGGATATGGGAACGGTGGTGGCCGGAACGAAATATCGCGGTGAGTTTGAAGACCGGTTGAAAAAAATCATGGATGAAATCCGCCAAGCCGGAAACATCATCTTGTTCATTGATGAGTTGCACACGTTGATCGGGGCGGGAGGTGCCGAAGGAGCGATTGACGCATCCAATATCCTGAAACCGGCGCTTGCCCGTGGGGAATTGCAATGTATCGGTGCGACAACCCTGGATGAATACCGGAAATACATCGAGAAAGATGCCGCTTTGGAGCGCCGTTTCCAACCGATTTTGGTGGAAGAGCCGAGCACTGAGGAAGCGGTGTTGATCCTGAAAGGTTTGAGGGATCGTTACGAAGCCCATCACCGGGTGAAAATCACCGATGAAGCGATTGAACAAGCGGTGAGATTATCCGACCGCTATATTACGGACCGGTATTTGCCGGATAAAGCGATTGACCTGATCGATGAAGCGGCATCCAAAGTGCGGTTGAAATCTTACATGATGCCGCCGGAACTGAAAAAACTGGAACAAAAGCTGGAAGAAGTGAAAAAAGAAAAAGACGCGGCCGTGCAAAGCCAGGAATTTGAAAAAGCGGCTTCTTTGAGGGATACCGAGCAAAAATTGCGTGAGGAAATCGAGATCAACCGGAATTCCTGGAAACAACATCAAGGAAAAACCGATTCCGAAGTCACCGCGGAAGATATTGCCGATGTCGTTTCAAGCTGGACGGGAATTCCTGTGAAGAAGTTGGCGGAAGAAGAATCGGAACGCTTGTTGAATATGGAGTCCATCCTGCATAACCGCGTCATCGGACAAGAGGAAGCGGTCCGTTCCGTTTCCCGTGCCATTCGCCGGGCCCGTGCAGGATTGAAAGATCCGAAGCGGCCGATCGGTTCCTTCATCTTCCTGGGACCGACCGGAGTCGGAAAAACCGAATTGGCCCGTGCTTTGGCGGAAGCCATGTTTGGTGACGAAGATGCGATGACCCGGATTGACATGTCTGAGTATATGGAAAAACATGCGACGAGCCGTCTTGTCGGTTCGCCTCCGGGATACGTGGGATATGAAGAAGGAGGACAATTGACGGAAAAAGTCCGCCGGAAACCCTATTCGGTCGTCCTGTTTGACGAAATCGAAAAAGCTCACCCGGAAGTTTTCAACATCTTGTTGCAAGTGCTGGAAGACGGCCGGTTGACGGACGGAAAAGGCAGGGTGGTGGATTTTCGTAACACCATCATCATCATGACTTCCAACGTGGGGGCATCCACCATCAAGAAAACGTCACGCCTCGGATTTAACGTTGGCGGCAATCAAGCGGAAGATGACTATGAACACATGAAGCAAAATGTCATGGAAGAGCTGAAGAAAACTTTCCGTCCCGAGTTTTTGAACCGGATCGACGATGTGATTGTTTTCCATCCTTTGAAAGAAGAGCATCTGGAAGAGATCGTGTCCCTGATGGTGAACCAATTGCGCAAACGCCTGGTTGAACAGGGAATCGAATTCCGGTTGACGGATGAAGCCAAACGTTACTTGGCGAAAGAAGGATTTGACCCGAGCTACGGTGCCCGCCCGTTGCGCCGGGCCATCCAGAAAAACATCGAAGACCGTTTGTCCGAAGAGTTGTTGCGCGGCAATGTCGCACGCGGGAACTCGGTGGTCATCGATGTGAAAGACGGAAAATTGGTTGTCGAAAAAGAAGAGTCCCGGTCTGCAACCCAATGATCGAGAAACAGGCACCCGGCTGTATCAGCGGCCGGGTGCTTTTATTTATCACTATTTTTTAAAAAAGAGGTTGAAATTTGCCCGTATAGGGAAAAAATTCCTTAATAGGAAGAGATTTTGCCGGTGAAAAAGTCTCCATAAATTTTTAAAGAGTGATTTGTTATAATGTTTGAAGATCATGATTCATTGTAAGTGGGAGAAAAAGCCATGGCGAAGAAAAAAACAAAGTTTGTTTGTCAGGAATGCGGCTATGAAACGCCGAAATGGATGGGCCGGTGCCCCGGCTGTCATGAATGGAACACCATGGTGGAAGAGCTCAACAGCGAAAGTTCAACCGTTCCCGGTACCGGAATGCACAGAAAGAGCAAACGGGAAAAAGCCATTCCGATTACGCAAGTGGAGAAGCTGGATCAGCCTCGTTCTGACACCGGGATCAGAGAGTTGAACCGGGTATTGGGCGGAGGATTGGTGCCGGGTTCTTTTGTTTTGGTGGGTGGAGATCCGGGAATCGGAAAGTCGACTCTGCTTTTGCAGGCGACGCATGAACTGGCAAGGCGGGGATTGTCCGTTTTATACGTGTCAGGAGAAGAGTCCGCGGAACAGATCCGGTTGCGTGCTGACCGGCTGGATGCTTTGAGCGACCGTTTGTTGGTGGTATCCGAAACGGATTTGACGGCCGTTGAATTGTTGATGGACGAAGTGCGGCCGAAATTGATGGTGATCGACTCAATTCAAACCATGTTTCATCCGGATATTGCTTCAGCGCCGGGAAGTGTCGCTCAGGTTCGCGAATGCACCGGACAATTGATGCGGTGGGCCAAGGAACAAAACATTGCGATCATCATCGTGGGGCATGTGACCAAGTCGGGGTCGCTGGCCGGACCGAGGATGCTTGAACACATGGTTGACTGCGTTTTATATTTTGAGGGGGAACGCCATCACACATACCGCGTTTTGCGTGCGGTCAAAAACCGCTTTGGTTCCACGAATGAAATAGGTGTTTTTGAAATGAAGGAAGAAGGATTGGCGGAAGTCGAAAATCCTTCGGAGTTGTTTTTGTCGGGTCGTCCGGTGGGAGCGCCGGGGACGGCTGTGACGGCAAGTATGGAAGGAACCCGCCCGGTTTTGGTCGAATTGCAGGCATTGGTGGCTCCGACGAGTTTTGCCACCCCCAAACGGATGGCAGCCGGCATCGATTATAACCGGGTTACGATGATCATGGCGGTTTTGGAAAAGAGATTGGGGCTTTTCTTGCAAAACTATGATGCTTATATCAACGTTGTAGGAGGCGTACGCATTGACGAACCGGCCGTTGATCTCAGTGTGGCCGTCAGTCTGGCATCCAGTTTTCGGGACGTGGCCGTATCGCCGTTTGATTTGTTTATCGGTGAAGTGGGACTGACCGGGGAAGTGAGAGGGGTCTCACGGATTGAACAACGCGTGGCCGAAGCGCATAACATGGGTTTTAAAAGAGTCATTCTCCCCGAGAAAAATTGTCAGGGATGGACGCCTCCGAACGGGATCGAACTAATCGGGGTCAAAACGTTGGAAGAAGCATTAGAAGTGGCGTTGGGAGGGTAGGGTGTGAAAAACGACAGACATCAAGGAAGCAGTAGTATTTTACAAATGATCGCTCCGGGAACTCCCTTGAGAGAAGGATTGGACAACGTCCTGGGGGCTAAAACAGGGGCTCTGATCGTGATCGGCTATGACGAGGGAGTTCGCGAAATTGTGGATGGGGGTTTTCATATCGATTGTCCGTTTACGCCCGCTTATCTTTATGAATTGGCCAAGATGGACGGAGCGATTATTCTGAGTAACGACGGGAAAAGGATATTGTATGCAAACGCACAATTGGTTCCTGATTCCGCAATCCCTTCCACGGAAACAGGCATCCGTCACCGCACGGCGCAGCGAACGGCTAGGCAGACCGGGAAATTGGTGGTCTCAATATCCCAGCGCAGAAATATTATCACTTTGTATAAAGGTAACTTTCGTTACGCCCTGAAAGATATGGGAGTGATTTTGACCAAGGCCAACCAAGCCATCCAAACCTTGGAGAAATACAAATCCGTTTTGGATCAAACCACCACGAACCTGACGGCGCTGGAGTTTGAAGAGTTGGTCACCTTGAGCGAAGTGGCACTGGTTTTGCAACGGGTAGAAATGGTGCTCAGAATCAAACGCGAGATCGAAACATATATTCATGAATTGGGAACGGAAGGCCGACTGGTCAGTATGCAATTGGAGGAACTGGTGGCTGACACGGAAGATGAAGCGAAGTTGTTGATTGAGGACTATTGCATTGATCCGTGTGTTTCTCCAGAAGTGGTTTTCCAAGAGTTGCAGAAGTTGTCGTCGGATGATTTGCTGGAACACGCCAACCTGGTGCGGATTTTGGGATATCCATCGTCCGTCAACATTGAAGAGGAAGCCGTTTTGCCGCGCGGATACCGGATTCTTCATAAAATCCCGCGCCTGCCAAGCCATGTGATTTATAAATTAGTTGAGCGCTTTGAAAATTTATCGAGAATCATGGTGGCAACCATCGATGAACTGGATGAGGTCGAAGGAATCGGAAGTGTGCGCGCAAAGATGATCAAAGAAGGATTGAAGCGAATTCAGGAACAAGTATTTATTGACAGACATATATAAATAACCTAGACTATAATGAAACCACTTTAAAAAATTACAAAGAACATCAAATTAGAAAACTTTGAAAGATGTTTTGGTATTTCTGATTAGGAGGTTCCCTTTATGATTGCCAGAGCATTACCTAGTTGTTTAACGGTTGGGAACTTATTACTCGGGATTGTGTCAATTCTTTTGGCATTTCAAGATTCGTGGGAATATGCGGCGATCATGGTGATTTTCGGAATGATTCTGGATGGCTTGGACGGGCGGGTGGCCCGTATGCTGAATACGCAAAGCGAATTTGGAAAAGAGTTGGACTCATTATCGGATGTTATTTCATTTGGCGTGGCTCCTGCAGTCATCATGTATGTATCTTCATTTCAACATATGGGGATGGAAGGTTGGTTGGTGACAGCCATATTCCCCATTTGCGGAGCTTTGAGGTTGGCACGCTTTAACGTACATCCTGGTGAACCGGGCTACTTCATCGGATTGCCGATCACGGCCGCAGGCGGGATTCTTGCGACCATGGCTTTGTATCATAATCATGTGCCCAATGCGTATTTCCTCATGGTGGCCATGCTTTTCTTATCCTTCCTGATGGTCAGTCAAATCAAATATCCGACGTTTAAAAAGGTGGGCATTCCGAAATCTGCCGTATGGATGGCCCCGCTTTTTTTGATCGCGATTGCGGCGACAGCCGTGTTATACCCGCGCGAATTGCCAAAAGTCCTGTTTATTCCCTTGTTTTTGTATGCTTTGTATGGTGTGAAAAAAGCCGTGAGTTTAAAACGTGAAGAAGATGGCGAAAAAGCGATTGAAGAGTGGAAATAGGAAAAATAAACAACCCTTTTTTAAAAGGGTTGTTTTCCTTTGAATCATTAACGGAGATTGAATACTCCGAGTGTTGTGAGTTTTTTTGATTCCTTTTCCATCACTTCGGGGAGGGAGATCTCCAACAGATTGCATAAAGCAGTAAGATAAAAGAGGTTTTTTCCGATTTCGGTCTGAACGGTTTCCAGGCATTGGTCACACAACCTGCCGGATAAATGCGTTTTGAAGTGATTTTTCCATTCTTCACGGGGGGCATCGGTGGGGTAAGGTTGTTTCTGTGCATCGATCCGGATGCATCCGCATTCGGTGACGGCTTTGGTGAGAGACCGGTTGATCCGGGTGCCGGATTCTTGAAATTTTGATGTCACATCTAAAAAACTGCGATGCCGGATGAGTAATTCATCGACTTGTTCCTGAAAGGAAGAAAAAGGGTTTTCGCTCATGCCTTTCACCTCTTTTTTTCGTATAGAGACGGCAGATTTATAGAAAGACTTCGGGGGATGACCTGTGTCATCAGCCTTGTGGTCGCAATGGAAGTCAGTTTTATTATATAGGGAGCGGAATTATAGTGTCAATTTTTTGACAAGACGGAACAGCAGGACAAATGGAAAAAGGGATTGACGATAATCAGTTTTGTATGCTAAGATAATGATTTTTATTTTATTGACTGTGCTGAAGTTTTGTGATATCTTGGAAACAGATATTGCCTCTGGAGGTGGATCTTTTGTTCAATGTTGGCGATAAAGTGGTATACCCCATGCATGGTGCAGGTGTCATAGAATCGATTGAAGAGAAGGAGATCTTGGGTGAGCGGAAGAAGTACTATGTCATGAGGATGCCCATTGGAGATATGAAGGTCATGGTTCCCATGAGCAATGTGGAGAAAATCGGTTTGCGCGAAGTGGTCGATGAGTCGACCGTTGACAAAGTGCTGAAACAAATGAGGCAAAGGGACAACCATGATACACTCAATTGGAACCGACGTTATCGTGCCAATATGGACAAAATCAAAAGCGGAGACATTTATGAAGTGGCAGAAGTGGTCTGTTCGCTGATGCTCCGCGATGAAGAAAAAGGATTATCCACCGGAGAGAGGAAAATGTTGGACAATGCCAGGCAGATTTTGATCAGTGAACTGGTGCTGGCAAGAGACATGAATGAGGAAAAGGCGATGGAGTTGATTGACGGCATCTTTTCCGATAAGGACTCATAATCGTTTCTATTTTCTGTTGTAACAAAAAGGTCATAAGAAAAATTTTTGATATCAGGTTTTCATTTTTGCAGAATGTCTATAATGATTATTACGAGCATCGTTTTGGGAGGAGGTGAAGCCCCGTGTTAAAACGTTTTGTCGAACTTGCTTTCACCTTGGTCGGAGCATCCGCTGGCTATTATTTAGGTCCTGAGTTTTTCGGGTTGCTTCAAGAGTCTCCTCTGAATTTTGGCGAAGTGCCGGGACCGCATTATATTGGCGCGGTTCTTGGAGCGATCATCATGTTTGTCGCAACATTTTGGTTGTCGAATAATGTGGTGAAGTGGATTCGCTGGAGCGAAGAACGTTTGGTTAAAATACCGGCTGCGGATGGACTTTTCGGGGCTCTTGGTTTAATTTTCGGATTGATTGTTGCATTTTTAATTCAACAACCGTTGGCACAGCTGCCGATACCGGGCGTAAACCGTGTGTTGCCTTTTATCTTTTCCGGTTTGTTCGGTTATCTTGGATTCAGGGTGGGATACAAAAAGCGGGATGAACTGATCTCGGTTTTTACGCTTGGGCGTCAAAATAAAGAAGGAAAACAGAAAAACGAAGAAAAGCCTTATGTTGAGCATAAAATTTTGGACACCAGCGTGATTATTGACGGACGCATTGCCGATATTTGCCGTACGGGCTTTTTGGAGGGGACGTTGGTGATTCCGAGCTTTGTGCTCGAAGAACTGCAACATATCGCAGACTCATCCGATGTGCTGAAACGGAACCGGGGACGTCGCGGATTGGATATCCTGAACAAGATCCAAAAAGAGCTGGATGTTGATGTCCTGATTTATGAAGGCGACTTTGAAGAAATTCAGGAAGTGGACAGCAAGCTGGTTAAATTGGCCAAAGTTTTGTCGGGGAAAGTGGTCACCAATGATTTCAACTTGAACAAAGTTTGTGAGTTGCAAGGAGTCAGCGTGCTCAACATCAATGACTTGGCCAATGCCGTGAAACCCGTTGTGTTGCCCGGGGAAGAAATCAATGTTCAAGTGATTAAAGACGGGAAAGAACATGGTCAAGGCGTGGCATACTTGGATGACGGAACCATGATCGTGATTGAAGGCGGGCGTGAATACATCGGGGAACGGATTGATGTTTTGGTCACCAGTGTGTTGCAAACATCTGCGGGTCGGATGATTTTTGCCAAACCGAAACTTTTGGAAAAGGCGTTGTAGGCTTTTTAAATCTTTAAGGAAAAAATGAAATTGCCGTTGCTTGAGGCCCGTGATTGGTTTATATTCTAAACCAAGGACGGGCATATTTTGTTGCAAAGCGAAAGGAGACAGGTGCTTGAGTGTCGGAGTTGTGGTTCCTGCCGCAGGAATGGGAAAAAGAATGGGGACCCGTGAACCGAAGCAGTTTTTAACCTTTCACGGTCAACCCATCTTGATACATACTTTGGCCTTGTTTGAATCTTTTCCCGAAATTGATGAGATGGTGGTTGTCGCTGATCAAAAGGAGATCGGGCGGACGCAAAAGATGATCAGGGGAGCGGGGCTTCAAAAAGTGACGCATGTCGTTCCCGGAGGAAAAGAACGGCAAGAAAGTGTTTATCTGGGATTGAAGAAGATTTCGACGGACTGGGTCATGGTGCATGATGCGGTCCGTCCTTTTGTCAGTCATGAAGCGATTTCCCGTTTGTTGGAGGAAGCCCGCATGCACGGAGCCGCCATATTGGCTGTGCCGGTGAAGGATACGGTCAAAGTGGTCGATGATGCGGGAATTGTTGAAAACACCCCGGACCGGAAGCGCCTGTGGGCAGTCCAAACGCCTCAGGCTTTTCGGCGCGAGGTCCTGTTGTCGGCGCATGAGCATTTTGCCGGACGGGAAACGGTGGCGACGGATGATTCCATGCTGGTGGAAGAAATGGGCGTGGATGTGCGTGTGGTTCAAGGGGAATATACAAATATCAAGCTGACCACACCTGATGATTTATATTTGGCAGAAGCGATTTATCAGATGAGGGGAAAGAAGAAATGATTCGCATTGGACAAGGATTTGACGTTCACCAGTTTGCTGTTGGAAGACCGCTGATTGTCGGCGGCATCACCATTCCATACGAAAAAGGGTTGATGGGCCATTCGGATGCGGATGTTTTATTGCATGCCATTACGGATGCGATTTTGGGTGCCGCAGGGATGGGGGATATCGGAAAAATCTTTCCGGATACGGATGATGCTTACAAAGACGCCGACAGTGCGGTGTTGTTAAAAGAGGTCTGGAAGCAAGTGAAAGAAAAGGGGTACGCATTGGGGAATCTTGATTCCGTGATCATTGCCCAGAAACCGAAGATGGCTCCGTACATTCCTCAAATGACGCAAAGAATTGCGGAGATTTTGGAAGCGGAAACCTCTCAGGTGAATGTGAAAGCCACCACCACGGAGCAGCTGGGTTTCACCGGACGCGAAGAAGGAATGGCATCCATGGCGGTGGTTTGTCTTGTGCAAAATCGATAAAGAATGGAATCTGGCATAAAAGGAGAGAGTAAAACATGGACAGGGTTCGCACACGTTATGCACCCAGCCCCACGGGGCATCTGCATATCGGCGGTGCAAGAACGGCATTATTCAGTTATTTGCACGCCAAACGCAATGGTGGCGATTTTATCGTCCGGATCGAAGATACTGACACGGAAAGGAACGTGGAGGGCGCCGATGAAAAACAGATGGCCATGTTGAAATGGCTGGGCATCGAATGGGACGAAGGCGTGGATGTCGGCGGTCCTTACGGGCCTTATCGTTGCATGGAGAGAACGGAAATTTACAATCGGTACATTGATCAGCTTCTCAAAGAAGGGAAAGCTTATTTGAGCTATACCACCAAAGAAGAGCTGGAAAAAGAGCGCGAGGAGCAGATTGCCCGGGGAGAAGTTCCCAAATACAGCGGATGGGACCGGGATTTGACTCCGGAACAGCGGGCGAAGTTTGAAGCGGAGGGACGGGTTCCCAGTGTCCGCTTTCGTGTGCCGGAGGGAAAAACCATTGTCATCGAGGATGAAATTCGCGGAACGGTGCAATTCGAATCCGACGGCATAGGGGATTTTGTCATTCGCCGGCCGGACGGACGCCCCACTTACAATTTTGCCGTGGTTGTCGATGATGCCTTGATGAAAATCAGCCATGTGATCCGCGGGGAAGAGCATTTATCCAACACCCCGAAACAAATCATGATTTACGAAGCCCTTGGTTTCAAGCCGCCGGTCTTTGCCCATATTCCGCTCATTTTAAACGGCGAAGGCAAGAAAATGAGCAAACGGGATGAAAGCATCATCCAATTCATTGATCAGTATAAGGAATTGGGTTATTTACCCGAGGCGATCGTCAACTTCATTTCGCTTTTGGGTTGGTCGCCGGAAGGGGAAGAAGAGATGTTTACACCGCAAGAGCTGGTAGAAGTGTTCTCGCTTGAGCGGGTGTCCAAAGCGCCGGCGATTTTTGACACCGGAAAATTAAAATGGATGAACGGGCAATATATCAAAAAAGCATCCTTGGAACGGGTCGTTGAGCTGGCCATTCCCCACTTGGAAAAAGCTGGCCGCATCCGGACGCCGCTCGATGAGGAACAGAAAGCCTGGGTGACCCGCCTGGTCGCTTTGTATCAGGAGCAAATGGAGTATGCGGCGGAAATTGTTGAGTTGTCGGATTTGTTCTTCCAAGATGAAATCAATTACTCTGAACAAGCCCGGCAAGTGCTTGCGGAAGAGCAAGTTCCCGCTGTCTTGAAGGCCTTTTTGGAACAAGTTCAACAAAGCGGGTCCTTTGAACCGGATGATATCAAGAAAATGTTTAAACAGGTGCAAAAAGAAACCGGTTATAAAGGGAAAAAATTGTTCATGCCGGTCCGGGTGGCCGTCACCGGTTTGGAACACGGCCCCGATCTGCGCGGAAGCCTTTCTTTGATTGGCCGGGACCGGGTGATAAAACGTTTGCATCAAGTCATTGACAATGTTTTGTGAAGCCGCCAAAATAATATAGATAGAAACGAGTAACAAGGCTGTGATCGGGAGAGTCAGATGTTAAAGGGATTCCAGAGAGGAGCTGGCCGGTGCGAAGCTCCATTCCTGAACATCTGATATGCACCCGGGAGCTGACCTCTGAAACGGATGCGGTCCGGAGTAGGAGGATCCGGCCACCCGCCGTTATCGGGAAAAAGAGGGGCCTGGTTGGCCCAAACAGAGTGGAACCGCGGATATACCGTCTCTGTAGCTTGCGTGCTGCAGAGATTTTTTATTTCCTATTTCAAATCGGCGATAAGAGGGGGAAACCTGACATGCTGTGGAGTAAGAAAAATGGAATTCGCCAAACTCTGCAGGCAGATATTCAAGCGGTGTTTGACCGGGATCCGGCGGCTCGGAGCACTTTGGAAGTGGTGTTGACTTATTCCGGATTGCATGCATTATGGGCTCACCGGTTGGCGCATTGGTTCTACAAAAAACGTTTGTTGCTCATTGCGCGTATAATATCTCAGTTAAACCGCTTTTTTACCGGGATTGAGATTCATCCCGGTGCCAAAATCGGCCGGGGGGTCTTCATTGATCACGGAATGGGTGTGGTCATCGGAGAGACATGTGAAATTGGCGACTATGTGACGATTTATCAGGGCGTCACATTGGGAGGAACAGGCAAAGAAAAAGGAAAACGGCATCCGACGATCGAGGATCATGTGATGATTGCGTCAGGGGCGAAAGTTTTGGGCTCCATTCGTGTCGGACGTTTTGCCAAAGTCGGAGCCGGCTCGGTGGTCTTGCGGGATGTGCCGCCCAATTCCACCGTTGTCGGAGTGCCGGGACGGGTAGTGATTCAGGACGGCGTGAGGGTGAAAGATGATTTGGATCAAGTGAACCTGCCCGACCCGGTTGCGGAAACATTGCGATCCATGCATGTTGAAATGGATGCGTTAAAAGCCCGGTTGAGTGAGTTGGAAGCGAAGTTAAACTGCAGGGAAAATCCAGTGGATCAGGGAGGAACAACCGACGATGACAATACAGCTTTACAACACGCTGACCAGAAAGAAAGAAATGCTTCAAGTGCAAAATAATGAGGTTCGCATCTATGTGTGCGGCCCGACGGTATATAACTTTATTCATATCGGGAACGCCCGTGTCTTTGTCTTTTTTGACGTGGTGCGGCGGTATTTGCGCTCCCGGGGTTATCGTGTGACTTATGTGCAGAATTTCACCGATGTCGACGACAAGTTGATCCGGGCCTCCCAAGAAACGGGAAAACCGGTCCCGGAAATTGCCGAACAATACATCCAAGCTTATTTTGAGGACATGGATACATTGGGGGTGCAACGGGCGGATGTGCATCCGCGGGCAACCGAGCATATTCCGGAGATGATTGAAGCGATTCGGGATCTGATTGACAAAGGATATGCTTATGAAAAGAACGGGGATGTTTACTTCCGCTCCTTGCGCAAAAAAGATTATGGAAAACTGTCCCATCAATCGTTGGAAGAATTGAAGGCGGGGGCCAGGATTGAAATCAATGAACAAAAGGAACATCCGTTGGATTTTGCATTGTGGAAAGCCGCCAAGCCCGGGGAAATCAGCTGGGAAACGCCTTGGGGACGCGGGCGGCCCGGCTGGCACATCGAATGTTCCGTAATGGCACGCAAATACCTGGGGGACACGTTGGACATCCATGCAGGCGGAGCGGATCTCTGCTTCCCCCACCACGAAAACGAGATCGCACAAAGCGAGGCATGGACGGGCAAAACATTTGTGCGTTATTGGCTGCATAACGGGTATATTAATATGGGAAATGAAAAGATGTCGAAATCGCTCGGGAATGTCAAACGCGTGGTTGAATTGCGTAAGACCTATTCCCCGGAGGCGATCCGGTATTTCCTTTTATCTGCCCATTACCGGCATCCGATTTCCTTCAGCGATGAAGTGATGAGACAGGCGGAAGGAAGCATTGAACGGATCCAAACCGCGGTGGAAAATTTAAAACACCGGTTGGATTCGGCGATGCCCGGCGGGGAAGATCCGGAAACGGCCGCGAAGCTGTCACGGTACAAAGAGCAGTTTGAAGCCGAGATGAACGATGATTTCAATACAGCCAATGCCATCAGTGTGCTGTTTGAAGTGGTCAAACTGGCGAATGAAACGGTGGCGAAACCGGTCGTGTCCAAGGAAACGGTTCAAGGAATCTTGGATTGGCTGAAAACGCATGGGGAAGAAATTCTGGGCCTGGTCACAACCGAATCGGAAGACCGCCTGGAGCAGGAGCTGGAAGCCTTGATCGAAGAAAGGCAAAAAGCGCGAAAAGCCCGGGATTTTGCAAAAGCTGACGCAATCCGGGACCAGCTTTTGGCCCGCGGGATTGTGCTGGAAGATACACCACAAGGAGTTCGATGGAGAAGAAAATGAGTGAAAATATATTCGGAATGCTTCAACCGCTGACAAAAACACCGCGGGAATATAATCCTTTGTTGCTGGCTTATCTGGGTGATGCCGTGTATGAGATATTTATCCGGCATCACCTGGTGGCCCGCGGCATTGCCCGGCCTCAGGACTTGCAAAAAGAGGCGGCCAAATTTGTGTCTGCTTTGGCCCAAGCCAAAGTGTACAAAGCGATTGAAAACGATCTGACGGAAGAAGAGCGGGACATCTTAAGACGCGGCCGCAATGCCAAGTCAGGAAGTGTCCCCAAAAACGCAAAGGTGACGGATTACAGACAAAGCACCGGATTGGAAGCGTTGATGGGCTACCTGTATTTGAAAAAAGATGAACAACGTTTGCATGAATTGATGAATTCAGCGATAGAGATTGTCGAAAAGGGGTACAAGGAAAATGATTGACTGGATATACGGGAAACACGCGGTTTTGGAAACATTGAAGTCCGGGCGCCCGGTGGAAAAAATTCTTTTGGCAAAAAATATCAACAAATTCAGCGTGAATGAGATCATTGAACACGCCAAAAAACAAAATGTTCCGTACCAATGGGTGCCCCGTTCCCGTTTGGACCAATTGGCGGAAGGGAATAACCATCAAGGAGTCGTTGCCCAAGTCGCTGCCTTTGAGTACGCTTCGCTGGAAGACCTTTTTAAGCGGGCGGAGCAGAAACAGGAGGCACCCTTTTTTTTGCTTTTGGACAGTATTGAAGATCCCCACAACCTCGGATCGATTTTGCGTTCAGCCGATGCTTCGGGGGCGCATGGCGTCATCATTCCGAAGCGGAGGGCGGCAGGGGTGACTTCCGTGGTGGCAAAAACCTCGGCCGGTGCGGTGCAACATGTGCCGGTGGTCCGGGTGACCAATTTGAATCGTGTTGCCGATGAATTGAAAGAACGGGGAGTTTGGCTCGTCGGAAGCGACGGATCGGCCGAACAGGAGTATACCGGGATTGATTACAACATGCCGGTTGCCGTGGTGATCGGGAATGAAGGGCGCGGGATTCACACGTTGTTGAAAAAGAAATGCGATTTTTTGGTGAAGCTCCCGATGAGAGGGAAGGTTTCATCGTTAAATGCATCGGTTGCGGCGGGGATTCTCATGTATGAAGTCATGCGCTGCCGGATGAATGATGGTTAAGCACGAAGAATGGCTGGTGGTGGATGGGTATAACGTGATCGGTGCCAAGTCGGGGGTGCACTGGAATCCGGTTTCGATTGAAGAGGAACGGGTTCAATTGATTCGCGATTTGTCTGAATATCAGGCGATGACCGGCCGGCAGGTCCATCTTGTGTTTGATGCGCATTCCACACCAGGGATTGACGTGAAAACCGACGAGGAGAAAATTCTGGTTTACTATACCCGTCGCGATGAAACCGCGGATGAGTTTATCGAACGCTTTGTCAAGAAGCATAAAAGCCCGCACCGCTCCATTTATGTGGCAACGTCCGATTATCTGGAGCAACGGATGGTTTTCGGACAAGGGGCCTACCGCATCTCTTCCAGGGAGCTGTTGGAGGAGATCCGGATCGCAAAAGAGAAATTAAACAAAAAATTGAAACGGGAGAGGCAACAAAAGCAAAGAAACACCTTGGAAGAAAGAATAAGTATCGATCTCAAACAGATATTTGAAAAATGGAGAAGGAAAAAATAGGTTAAAATTTGACGTTTTTGTTTCACTTCGGATATAATAACATTACTGTGGGTTAATATAAGGGTTTATAGGCTACTTGGTCGGGAGGGAAAGCGGTGAGTGTAAATCTTCAATCCAGTAATTTTGTCACTTACGACAGAAATGCTGATTACAAAAACATGGCCGACGAAGAGCTGGTTTATGGCGTACGCGTGGGAGATCATCAGGCTCTGGAATATTTGATTAATAAGTACAAAAATTTCGTCAGAGCGAAAGCGAGATCCTATTTTCTCATCGGAGCCGATCACGAAGATATCGTGCAGGAGGGGATGATTGGACTATTTAAAGCGATTCGGGACTTTAAGGGGGACAAGCTGGCTTCGTTTAAAGCATTTGCCGAATTATGCATCACGCGCCAGATCATCACAGCGATCAAAACGGCTACCCGACAAAAACACATTCCGCTCAACTCTTATGTTTCATTGGACAAGCCTGCTTACGACGACGATACGGACAGGACGTTGCTGGATAAAATCCCCGGAAGTCTATCAAACCCTGAGGAGATCTACATCAGCCAGGAAGAATATAATGATATTGAAGATAAAATAGCGAAAATTCTTAGTGATTTGGAACGGAAAGTATTGATGTTGTATCTGGACGGACGTTCTTATCAGGAAATCGCGGTCGACTTAAATCGACATGTGAAGTCGATCGACAACGCCTTGCAGAGAGTGAAACGGAAATTAGAGAGATACCTTGAAGTGCGTGAACTTTCTTTATGATTAACAAAAGCACCGGTTCACAAAAGAACAGGTTTCGTACCTGTTCTTTTGTTTGGATTCGACAAAAAACATCATGATTCCTTTTTGTTTTGAAAAAATGTATGGAAAATCATGCGGATTGCTTGCTTTTTAACAAAGTGTTCAAAAATTCCCGGCCGGTTTCTTTTTTATAAACTGATTTTTGATGAGCGAAATTTATGTCAATAATGGTTTTACAAACGGCTTTACATTGACAGCAGGGAGCCAGTGTGATAATGTAATTTGGGTATTTTCTATCGTTTCCTTCCGTTTGAACGGCGACTTGATGAAGAGGAGGTGTCGGAAGATGCGGGTGAACATTACACTGGCTTGCACCGTATGTCGTTCACGCAATTATGCATTGACCAAAAACAAAAGCAAACATCCGGATCGCATGGAATTACGCAAATATTGTCCGCGTTGCAATTCGCATCAAATCCATCGTGAAACCAAGTAATAAGGGTTTAGCTGCTTGATAGAAGATGGGGGTGACAATATGGCTGCTTTTCAAGGCCTTAGACGTGGAGTCCGGAAAAGTGTTTCCGGCACAGCCGGCTTTTTCCGGGGAAGCATTCAGGAGCTGAAAAAAGTTCGCTGGCCAAACCGGCAGGAAATGTTCAACTACACCGTTGTGGTTTTGCTGATTGTGATACTCTTGGCTGTCTTTTTCTTTGTCGTGGATGCTGGGATTTATCAGTTGGTGAAACTGATTACTAAATAGCAGTCATTTCTTAAGGGGGGGACAGGGGTCAAACCCTGATGAGCAATGGAGAAAAATTGGTATGTGGTTCACACGTATTCCGGCTACGAGAACAAAGTGAAAACCAACCTGGAAAAGCGTGTCCATTCCATGGACATGCAAGATAAGATCTTCCGCGTTCTTGTACCAATGGAAGAAGGAATCGAGCACAAAGACGGAAAAAAGAAAACGGTAATGCGAAAAGTCTTTCCGGGTTATGTGTTGGTAGAGATGGTTATGACCGACGACTCGTGGTATGTCGTGCGAAACACACCAGGAGTGACAGGATTCGTGGGTTCATCAGGGGCAGGGTCCAAGCCAACTCCCCTTATGCCGGATGAGGTTGATGCCATCCTGCGTCAAATGGGCATGGAAGAGTCTAAGGTGACGGTTGATTTTTCGATTGGCGAAAATGTCAAAGTGAAGGAAGGACCGTTCGCTAATTTTGTCGGAAGAATTGACGAAATTGATGCAAGCCGTTCAAAAATCAAAGTAATGGTCAATATGTTCGGCCGGGAGACGCCGGTTGAACTGGATTTTGACCAGGTGGAAAAAATTTAGCGAACCGAAAACTTTCGTTTCTTTTTTGTGTGTGGTAAAGTATAACTGTTTGTTGTATGTTACCCCCATCTTTGGGGCGAGCGCAAGCCTGACTGAAAGGGAGCTTGCCTTTCCGTGGGAGGGTAATACCCGAGAAAACCACATGTTTGAAGGAGGTTGGATTCGCGTGGCCAAAAAAGTCATTAAAGTGGTCAAGCTGCAGATTCCGGCTGGGAAAGCCAATCCGGCACCGCCTGTAGGTCCGGCATTGGGTCAAGCTGGTGTGAACATCATGGGATTTTGTAAAGAGTTCAATGCCCGCACGGCTGAACAGGCCGGACTGATCATTCCGGTTGAAATCACGGTTTATGAAGACCGTTCCTTTACGTTTATCACCAAAACTCCTCCAGCTGCCGTTCTCTTGAAGAAAGCAGCCGGGATTGAATCCGGATCCGGTGAACCGAACCGGAATAAAGTAGCGACCATTAAACGGGATAAAGTGCGTGAGATCGCTGAAATGAAAATGCCCGATTTGAATGCCGCAAGTGTGGAAGCTGCCATGCGCATGGTGGAAGGCACGGCAAAAAGCATGGGCATTCAGATCGAAGACTGATCGGGCGAAGAGCCGGGCTGCTCTGCCACGAGCAGCTTGAAGCTTGTGGGAGGATCTTCCGCTAAGACCACGAAAGGAGGAAATGAACGTGGCAAAACACGGCAAAAAATATCTTGAGGCGCTTAAAAAAGTTGACCGCGAAAAACTCTACAGCCCTCAAGAAGCATTGGAACTTGTGAAAGAAATTTCCACTGCGAAATTTGATGAAACGGTTGAAGCAGCGTTCCGTTTGGGAATCGACACCAAAAAAGCTGACCAGCAAGTGAGAGGTGCGGTGGTGTTGCCGCATGGTACCGGGAAAACCAAACGTGTTCTCGTCTTTGCCAAAGGGGAGAAAGCAAAAGAAGCTGAAGCTGCCGGTGCCGATTATGTCGGGGATGAAGAGACGATCAACAAAGTCAGCCAAGGATGGCTTGATTTTGACGTGGTTGTGGCCACTCCCGACATGATGGGGCAAGTCGGTCGTTTGGGACGGATCCTGGGACCGAAAGGATTAATGCCAAACCCGAAAACCGGTACGGTTACCTTTGAAATCGAGAAAGCCGTAAAAGAAATCAAAGCCGGCAAAATTGAATACCGTGCCGACAAAGCCGGTATAGTCCACGCTGCGATCGGTAAAGTTTCCTTTACGACAGATCAATTGCGTGAAAACTTGCAAGTGTTGGCTGACGCTTTGATGAAAGCCAAACCGGCTGCTGCCAAAGGAACCTACATGAAGAGCGTGACCGTTTCTTCGACCATGGGACCTGGCGTTTCCGTCAGCGCACAACAATTGGTTGGTCGTTAATTTTTGCATCTGGAAATCTTTTGCACGGGGCAATAAAGAGAACAAGTATTGCCCGGTGATGACTTTTCTGATATAATCCGTGTCATGATGTGATTCGCCGGTGGCAGTGTGTCTGCTTCGGATGAGGTGAATCCGCAATAATTGGATATAGCTTTTTACCGTAGACAGTAGGTGCCGAAGTTGCTGCTTAATATCCTACCGAGGTAAGGATACATGCATGGATGTGGTGTGTTCCACGGAATCCATACGAGTAACGGAAGCCTTCGACTGTCTACGGAGGCTTTTTCTATTTTTAAAAACTCCTGATGAGGAGGTGTGCCGCGTGTCCAAAGCGATTGAAAGAAAAAAACAAGTTGTCGCAGAAATCGCAGAAAAACTGGAAAAGAGCAAAAGCACCATTGTAGCTGACTATCGCGGTTTGGATGTAAAACAAATGAACGAGCTGCGCAAACAGTTGCGCGAAGCCGGCGTTGAATTCAAGGTGCTCAAAAATACGCTGACCCGCCGCGCTTGCGAACAAGTCGGCGCCAACGACCTGACCGAGCATCTGACCGGACCAACCGCAGTTGCATTCAGCTACGAAGATGTAGTGGCTCCGGCCAAAATTCTCCATGGCTTTGCCAAAGAGAACAAGGAGCTGGAAATCAAAGGCGGTTTGGTGGAAGGTAAAGCCGTCAGCCTTGATGAAATCAAGGAACTGGCAGAACTGCCGTCCTACGAAGGTTTGCTCTCCATGTTGCTTAGCGTGTTGCAAGCGCCTGTGCGCAACTTTGCACTGGCTGTCAAAGCAGTGGCTGACAAAGATGGAGAAGCTGCCGAAGCTTAAAAAATTATTGATATCTAACAGAATGCAAGGAGGTTTCCTTTATGTCTAAAGAAGAAATCATTCAAGCGATTAAAGAAATGAGCGTTCTCGAACTGAACGATCTTGTAAAAGCAATCGAAGAAGAATTCGGTGTAACTGCTGCGGCTCCGGTTGCAGTGGCTGGTGCTGCCGGCGGCGGGGATGCTGCTGAAGAAAAAACTGAATTTGATGTTGTGCTTGCCAATGCAGGCTCCTCCAAAATCAACGTCATTAAAGCCGTTCGCGGTATTACCGGCCTCGGCTTGAAAGAAGCAAAAGCACTTGTTGACAACGCTCCGTCCCCGGTCAAAGAAGGAGTTTCCAAAGAAGAAGCAGACAAAATCAAAGCAGAACTCGAAGAAGCCGGTGCTACTGTAGAAGTTAAGTAATCGTTTGGATCCGGCTAACCCGTCGTCATACGGTCGGCGGGTTCTCTTTTTAAAGCAGACGATCTGAAATTTGAGATGAGAAGGACTGATCCTCTCTTCAAAAAAGGAGATCCGTTATCCATGGCTGATCACTATTTTTCCCGTCAACCTGAGTCGAAAAGTGAAGAGCGCGAAATCCAAGCCGTTCTGTCGGGTGAATCTTTCCGGTTTAAAACGGATGCCGGTGTGTTTTCGAAAAAGGGAATTGATTTTGGCACCCGCCTTTTGATTGAAAGCGCCGAGATTGAACCGGAATCCGCCGTCCTTGATTTGGGCTGCGGCTACGGAGCGGTTGGAATTGCGGTGAGCAAAACGGTTCCGGATGTAGCAGTGACCATGGTGGATGTGAATGAACGGGCTGTTCAGCTGGCAAAAGCGAATGCAGCTTTGAATCAAGCGGATGACCATGTGGAAATTTTGGTCAGCGACGGGTTCTCTCAATTGCAAGGCAGAAAATTTGACCATATTTTGTTAAACCCGCCGATTCGTGCGGGGAAATCAACGATTTACCGTCTGTTTAAAGAAGCGTCTGTTGCCCTTCATCCAGGGGGATCTTTGTGGATCGTCATCCGCAAGCAACAGGGAGCGGAATCGGCCAAAAAAGAGTTGGAACAATTATTTGCAGATGTGGATGTGGTCCGGAAGAAAAAAGGGTATGTCATTATCCGCTCACGAAAAGATTGACACTAAATTTTCGTTATGATAGTGTATTAAATTGCAGAAAGTGTCTTTGAACTCATAGAATCATTGAAAACGGTTGTGTGAAAACCGGTTGGTTTATTGCGCGATCCAACTGGATAAAATAGGTAAATAGACTGCTTCTAGGTAAAAATGAGGTTCAATATCACTCATTTTCTTTTTTTACTTTGACAACCGCATCTGGAAAGCGGTTTTGACTGGGTGCGAGGGGGGAGTTTATTTGGCTGGTAAAATGATCCCGTGTGGTCGTCGGCAACGTCGTAGTTATGCTCGCATTAACGAGGTTTTGGAACTACCGAATCTGATTGAGATTCAATTGAAGTCATACCAATGGTTTTTGGATGAAGGTTTGCGGGAAATGTTCCGCGACATTTCGCCTATCGAAGATTTCACGGGGAATCTGGTGTTGGAATTTATCGATTACAGCTTGGGCGAACCCAAGTATACCGTGGAGGAAGCAAAAGATCACCAGGTTACCTATGCAGCACCGTTGCGCGTGAAAGTTCGCCTGATCAACAAAGAAACCGGTGAAGTCAAGGAACAGGAAGTGTTTATGGGTGACTTCCCGCTCATGACAGAAACCGGAACCTTTATCATCAACGGCGCAGAACGAGTCATTGTAAGCCAATTGGTTCGTTCGCCCAGTGTGTATTATAACACGAAAGTCGATAAAAACGGGAAACCGACTTATACTGCCACAGTAATTCCAAATCGTGGCGCTTGGCTTGAGTTGGAAACCGATGCCAAAGATATCATTTATGTTCGCATTGATCGTACACGGAAAATTCCGGTGACGGTTCTTTTGCGTGCGCTCGGATTCAGCAGTGATGCGGAAATCCTCGAGTTGTTGGGGGATGACGAGTATATCCGCAACACCCTGGATAAAGACAACACGGGGAATACTGAAAAAGCGCTGATTGAAATTTATGAACGTTTGCGTCCGGGTGAACCGCCAACCGCGGAAAATGCCCGCAGTCTGCTTTATGCGAGATTTTTTGACCCGAAACGGTATGACTTGGCAAGTGTCGGACGCTATAAAATCAATAAAAAACTGCATATCAAAAACCGTTTGATCAATCAAAAACTGGCTGAACCCATTGTGGATGCGGAAACCGGCGAAATTTTGGCCGAAGCCGGACAAGTCTTGGAGCGCCGCGTGTTGGACAAGTTGATGCCTTATCTCACCGGGGAAAAGGCATACGGTTACAAGTCCTACAAAGTGCGTGGAGGCGTGCCGGAAGACGGAACGATTGAGTTGCAATCCATCAATATTTTCTCCCCGTTGGAAGACGGAAAAGTGATCAAAGTCATTTCGAACGGGGAAGTGGATGACTCGGTCAAACACATTACCGCTGCGGATATTTTGGCTTCCATTAACTACTTTATCAACTTGTTGCACGGGGTTGGCTCAACGGATGACATTGACCATCTCGGAAACCGCCGTCTGCGTTCCGTCGGGGAATTGTTGCAAAACCAATTCCGGATCGGTTTGTCCCGGATGGAGCGTGTGGTACGTGAACGGATGTCCATCCAGGATGCCAATGCCATCACACCGCAAGCGCTGATTAACATTCGTCCGGTGATTGCCGCGATCAAAGAGTTTTTCGGCAGCAGCCAGTTGTCCCAATTCATGGATCAGACCAACCCGCTGGCTGAGTTGACGCATAAACGCCGTTTGTCAGCCTTGGGTCCCGGTGGTTTGACCCGGGAGCGCGCAGGGATGGAAGTGCGTGACGTTCACCACTCACACTATGGTCGGATGTGTCCGATCGAAACTCCTGAGGGTCCGAACATCGGGCTGATCAACTCTTTATCGACATATGCACGGGTCAATGAGTACGGCTTTATCGAGACGCCTTACCGCCGGGTCGATCCCGAAACCGGAAAGGTGACGGATCAAATTGATTATCTGACTGCGGATGAAGAAGACCATTTCTATGTTGCCCAAGCCAACGCAGAACTGAACGAGGATGGAACCTTTGCCCATGAAACGGTGACCGTCCGTTACCAAGATGAAACGATTACCGTTCCGCGGGATCGGGTCGATTACATGGACGTTTCCCCGAAACAGGTCGTGTCGGTGGCAACGGCATGTATTCCATTCTTGGAAAACGACGACTCCAACCGTGCGTTGATGGGATCGAACATGCAGCGTCAAGCCGTTCCGTTGCTCCGCCCGAGAGCACCGTTTGTCGGGACCGGCATGGAACATATTGCCGCCAGGGATTCGGGGGTCATGATTCGTGCCAAACGGCCCGGCACCGTTGTGCGGGTTACAGCGGATGAAGTATGGGTCCGCCATGAGGAAGAAGTGGACGGCCGCGTGGTTGAAGGGGACATCGACAAGTACAAGCTGACGAAGTTTGCCCGTTCCAACCAGGGAACCTGCATCAACCAGCGTCCGGTTGTCAAGTACGGGGAGAAAGTGAAAGCCGGTGACACGCTGGCGGACGGTCCTTCAACCGAACAAGGGGAATTGGCCCTGGGACAAAATGTGGTTGTCGCGTTCATGACGTGGGAAGGTTACAACTACGAGGACGCGATCTTGTTAAGTGAAAAGCTTGTGAAAGAAGATGTTTACACATCGATTCACATTGAAAAATACGAAAGCGAAGCACGGGATACCAAATTGGGACCGGAAGAAATCACACGGGATATTCCCAATGTCGGGGAAGATGCGCTGAAAAATCTGGATGAACGCGGAATCATCCGCGTGGGGGCTGAAATCAAACCCGGCGACATCCTCGTGGGGAAAGTCACTCCGAAAGGAATGACCGAACTGACCGCGGAAGAGCGCTTGTTGCACGCCATCTTTGGTGAAAAAGCGCGGGAAGTTCGCGACACCTCACTGCGCGTTCCCCATGGAGAATCCGGAATCGTTGTCGATGTAAAAGTGTTTACCAGGGAAAACGGAGATGAGTTGCCGCCTGGCGTCAACCAACTGGTTCGCGTGTACATCGCCCAAAAACGGAAGATTTCCGAAGGGGACAAAATGGCGGGACGCCATGGAAACAAAGGGGTTATCGCAAAAGTTCTGCCGGAAGAAGACATGCCGTTTTTGCCCGACGGCACGCCGGTTGAAGTGGTGTTGAACCCGCTCGGGGTTCCGTCACGGATGAATATCGGACAGGTTCTGGAAGTCCACCTTGGGATGGCTGCAAAAGCTTTGGGGCTTCATATGGCGACACCGGTCTTTGACGGTGCGACCGAGAACGATGTCTTTGACACGTTGGAAGAGGCCGGACTTAGCCGGGACGGGAAAACCATCCTGTACGACGGCCGGACGGGTGAACCGTTTGAAAACCGCGTCACGGTCGGGGTTATGTATATGATCAAGCTGGCTCACATGGTTGACGATAAAATTCACGCCCGTTCAACCGGACCGTACTCACTGGTTACCCAGCAACCGCTTGGAGGTAAAGCGCAGTTTGGCGGTCAGCGGTTCGGTGAGATGGAGGTATGGGCGCTGGAAGCTTACGGTGCAGCCCACACCTTGCAGGAAATTCTCACTGTGAAGTCAGACGATGTCGTCGGTCGTGTGAAAACGTATGAAGCGATTGTCAAAGGTGAAAATGTGCCAGAGCCGGGTGTTCCCGAATCATTCAAAGTTCTCATCAAAGAACTGCAAAGCTTGGGTATGGATGTCAAGATCCTTGCCGGCGATGAGCAGGAAATTGAGATGCGCGAACTGGATGAAGAAGATGAACCGGCCAATGAAAAGTTAGGATTTGATTTGTCGGTCGATGAAGGCAATAAATCCAACTCTTCTTCGTAGTGCGAAAGGGGGAGCGTGTGAAACGCTCTCCTTACGCACAACGGGATGAATCCTGAGGGAGGAATCGCCCAATGCTCGATGTAAATAACTTTGAATTTATGAAAATTGGTCTCGCCTCGCCCGAGAAGATCCGTTCCTGGTCCCGTGGTGAGGTGAAAAAACCCGAAACGATCAACTATCGTACGTTAAAGCCGGAAAAAGAAGGCTTGTTTTGTGAAAAAATCTTTGGTCCGACCAAAGACTGGGAGTGTCACTGCGGAAAGTACAAACGGGTCCGGTATAAAGGGGTTGTTTGTGACCGGTGCGGTGTGGAAGTAACCCGTTCGAAAGTGCGCCGCGAACGCATGGGGCATATCGAATTGGCCGCACCCGTCTCCCATATTTGGTACTTCAAAGGAATTCCCAGCCGGATGGGTCTGGTTCTGGATATGTCTCCCCGTTCACTGGAGGAAGTGATTTACTTCGTTTCCTACGTGGTCGTGGATCCGGGATCGACCCCGCTGGAGAAAAAACAATTGTTGTCGGAAAAAGAATACCGTACTTACCGCGAAAAATACGGTTCCGCATTTACAGCCATGATGGGGGCCGAAGCGATCAAACGGTTGCTTTCCGAAATTGATCTGGATAAAGAAGTCGAGGCACTGAAAGAGGAACTGCAAACCGCACAAGGGCAAAGACGCAACCGTGCGATCAAACGTTTGGAAGTGCTGGAAGCATTCCGCACCTCCGGAAATGATCCGGCATGGATGGTTTTGGATGTTTTGCCGGTGATTCCTCCGGAACTGAGACCGATGGTCCAACTGGATGGCGGACGGTTTGCCACTTCCGACCTGAACGATTTGTATCGCCGGGTGATTAACCGGAACAACCGCTTAAAACGTTTGCTGGATTTGGGTGCTCCGGATATCATCGTGCAAAACGAGAAAAGAATGTTGCAGGAAGCGGTCGACGCCTTGATCGATAACGGCCGTCGCGGTCGTCCGGTGACCGGTCCGGGAAACCGCCCGCTGAAGTCGTTGTCGCATATGTTGAAAGGGAAACAAGGACGTTTCCGTCAAAACCTGCTCGGAAAACGGGTCGACTATTCCGGCCGTTCGGTAATCGTCGTCGGACCCCACTTGAAAATGTACCAATGCGGCTTGCCCAAGGAAATGGCTTTGGAGCTCTTTAAACCGTTTGTCATGAAAGAGTTGGTGGCAAGAGGGCTGGCCCACAACATCAAAAGTGCTAAACGGAAAGTGGAACGCGTCCATCCCGAAGTTTGGGATGTCTTGGAGGACGTGATCAAAGAGCATCCGGTTCTGTTGAACCGTGCGCCGACGTTGCACCGTCTGGGAATCCAAGCGTTTGAGCCGGTCTTGGTCGAAGGGCGTGCCATCCGTTTGCACCCGCTCGTATGTACGGCTTATAACGCGGACTTTGACGGGGACCAAATGGCGGTTCACGTGCCCCTTTCGGCTGAGGCGCAAGCGGAAGCCCGTCTGTTGATGTTGGCGGCACAAAACATTTTGAACCCGAAAGACGGCAAACCGGTAGTCACGCCTTCACAAGACATGGTTCTCGGTTCTTACTATCTGACGCTGGAAAAAAGAAACGATCCCGGAGAAGGAAGTGTGTTCTACTCCATTTCCGAAGCGATCAATGCATACGATCACGGTTATGTCACTTTGCATTCGCGGATTGCGATTCCGGCGAAAAACGTGGGCAAAAACGTCTTTACGGAAAAGCAAAAGGACGCACTCTTGGTGACAACCGTCGGGAAATTGATTTTCAACGAAATTTTCCCGGCAGATTTCCCGTATATCAATGAACCTTCCAAAGAAAACCTGGTACGCACTCCGGACAAGTATTTCATTTTCGAAAAAGGAACCAACGTGAAAGAATTCATCCAGAATATAGAGGAACCGTCCGCTTTGAAAAAAGGACACCTCGGAACGATTATTGCCGAGTGTTTCCGCCGTTTTGGAACAACGGTGACCTCTGAGGTTCTGGACAAAGTCAAAGAGTTGGGATACAAGTATTCCACCAAAGCGGGAATCACGATTTCCGTTTCCGATGTCACGGTTCCGGAAGAAAAGAAAGACATTCTGGCCAAGGCAGACGAAGAGGTTAAAAAAGTCCTCAAGCAATACCGTCGCGGTCTGATCACCGACGATGAACGGTATGAACGCGTCATTTCGATCTGGAGCCAGGCCAAAGACCAAATCACGGACGTCCTGATGAAGAATATGGGCAAATTCAACCCCATTTATATGATGGCCAACTCCGGTGCGCGGGGGAACGTGTCGCAAATCACCCAGCTGGCGGGAATGCGCGGTCTGATGGCAAACCCGGCCGGTAAGATCATTGAACAGCCGATTCGTACCAACTTCCGTGAAGGGCTGACCGTGTTGGAGTACTTTATTTCAACACACGGTGCACGGAAAGGTTTGGCGGATACCGCCCTCAGAACGGCAGACTCCGGTTATTTGACCCGCCGTTTGGTCGACGTGGCTCAAGATGTGATTGTGCGTGAAGACGACTGCGGTACGGATAAAGGAATTTCCGTGACCAAACTGGCCGAAGGCAATGAAGTGATTGAGGAACTGTATGACCGGATCGTGGGACGGGTTTCCTTCCAAACGGTTCGTCATCCGGAAACGGGTGAAGTGATTGTCCGCCGGAATGAATTGATCGATGAAGACATCGCCAAAGAAATTGTGGATGCTGGCATCGAAGAAGTAGTCATCCGTTCGGTGCTGACATGCCGGACCCGACACGGGGTGTGCAAAAAATGTTACGGACGCAACCTGGCCTTGGGTACGCCGGTGGAAGTCGGTGAAGCCGTCGGAATCATTGCCGCCCAATCGATCGGTGAACCCGGAACCCAGCTGACGATGCGGACGTTCCATACAGGCGGGGTGGCCGGAGACGACATCACCCAAGGTTTGCCACGGATTCAAGAGCTGTTTGAGGCCCGGAATCCAAAAGGTCAGGCGGTCATCAGTGAAATTGCCGGTACGGTCAAAGACATCCGCGAAACCAAGGATCGCCGTGAAATCGAAATTGAAGGAGCGGTGGAATCCAAAGTTCATGTCGTTCCGTACGGCGCACGGCTGAAAGTGGACGTGGGTGATGTTGTGGAAGCCGGTGTGGAGCTGACCGAAGGTTCGGTGGACCCGAAAGATCTGCTCCGCATCAAAGGCGCCCGCGGGGTTCAAAATTATATCTTGCGCGAGGTACAAAAAGTGTACCGCTTGCAAGGGGTTGAAATTAACGATAAACACGTTGAGGTCATGGTTCGCCAAATGATGCGCAAAGTCCGGATCACCGATGCTGGAACGACGGACTTGTTGCCGGGGTCCATCGTGGATATTCACGATTACGAAGATGCCAACCGGAGAGAACTGTTGTCGGGCGGGGATCCGGCAGTGGGCCGTCCGGTTCTGCTCGGAATCACCAAGGCTTCACTGGAGACCGATTCCTTCCTGTCGGCAGCATCGTTCCAAGAAACAACCCGCGTCTTGACCGATGCCGCCATCAAAGGAAAAGTGGATCGTCTGTTGGGATTGAAAGAAAACGTGATTATCGGGAAATTGATCCCGGCCGGTACCGGTATGGATCGTTACCGTTCCATGGGATACAAGTTGGCGAATGAAGTCGGGGACAGCGACAAACAGGAGATGGAAAAGGTAACGATTGAATAGTGTTTTTTATTGACTTTGCTCATTCATGGTGGTAATATATCCTCGTGTGCTTGGATGTAAATTATTCACTTTGGAGGGCAGCAAGCATGTCTTATGAAAAAGTGAAACAAGCAAATTCGTTAACGATTGGTGCCAAGCAAACGAAGAAAGCCATCGAACAGGGGATTGTCACCCGGGTGTTTGTGGCTGATGATGCGGATCCGCGAATCACAGAACCGATTGTTATGCTTTGCAAAGAGAAAGGAATCGTTGCGGAACATGTCGACTCCATGAAAAAGCTCGGAAAAGCTTGCGGCATTGAAGTCGGCGCAGCGACGGCAGCGATTTTGAAAGAAGTGTGAGCGACGATATAAACGGTTGGCCGCGCAGGGTGATTGCGCGGCTGGCCTCCTGAAACATAAGTCGTTCCCATTTTTATAACCACAGATGGAACACCTGGATCTGTGGTCTTGTGAACAAGTTAAATCCGCGCCAAAGGGAGGTGCCTGAAGAATGCCGACAATTAATCAGCTCGTGCGTAAAGGTCGTAAAAGCAAAAAATCTCAATCCAAATCACCAGCGCTTCAATACACCTACAACACGCTGAGAAAAGAGGTTGTACACCAAAGTGCACCGCAAAAACGCGGAGTATGTACCCGTGTGGGCACGATGACGCCGAAAAAGCCGAACTCCGCTTTGCGTAAATATGCCCGTGTCCGTTTGACAAACGGAACCGAGGTGACGGCGTACATTCCGGGAATCGGCCATAACCTGCAAGAACACTCCGTGGTTTTGGTTCGTGGCGGACGTGTTAAAGACTTGCCTGGTGTGCGTTACCACATTGTGCGTGGCGCTTTGGACACGGCCGGAGTGACCGACCGGAAACAAGGCCGTTCCAAATACGGTACCAAACGCCCGAAAAAATAATGAAGCATAAGATTTGACAAAATGGGATAAAAAGGAGGGAGAAGCATGCCGCGTAAAGGCCCAGTACCTCGTCGGGATGCGCTGCCGGATCCGATTTACAACAGCAAACTGGTTACCCGTCTGATCAACCGGCTGATGTATGACGGAAAAAAAGGAGTTGCTCAGCGCATTTTGTACAATGCCTTTGATATCATCCGCGAGCGTTCCGGAAATGATCCGATGGAAGTGTTTGAACAAGCACTGAAAAACGTAATGCCAGTATTGGAAGTAAAGGCACGTCGTGTTGGGGGTGCCAACTACCAAGTGCCGGTTGAAGTCAAGCCGGAGCGCCGTACCAGCCTTGGTTTGCGTTGGCTCGTGAACTATGCCCGTCTTCGCAGCGAGAAGACCATGGAAGAGCGTTTGGCCAACGAAATCATGGATGCAGCAAACAACACAGGAGCTGCAGTGAAGAAGAAAGAAGATACACACCGGATGGCAGAAGCAAACCGTGCTTTTGCACATTATCGCTGGTAATCTAAATTTGCCGACATGAAAGGAGAAATTTCCGATGGCCCGTGAATTCTCCTTACAAGATACACGTAACATTGGAATCATGGCTCACATTGATGCAGGTAAAACAACGACCACCGAGCGGATTCTGTTCTATACCGGTCGTGTGCACAAAATCGGGGAAACCCATGAAGGTGCCGCCACGATGGACTGGATGGAACAGGAGCAGGAGCGCGGAATCACCATTACTTCCGCCGCAACCACGGCTCAGTGGAAAGGACATCGGATTAACATCATCGATACTCCGGGTCACGTTGATTTTACCGTGGAAGTTGAGCGTTCTCTGCGTGTATTGGATGGAGCTGTAGGGGTTTTTTGTGCGAAAGGTGGCGTAGAGCCGCAATCCGAAACGGTATGGCGTCAGGCTGACACCTATCACGTTCCCCGCATTGCTTACGTAAACAAAATGGATATCATCGGTGCTGACTTCTACGGTGCCGTTGAGCAAATGCGTGAACGTTTGAACGCCAATGCCGTTCCGATTCAGTTGCCGATCGGCGCTGAAGATACGTTTGAAGGCATCATCGACCTCATCAACATGAATGCGATCTTTTACCTCGATGACTTGGGAACTCGTTCCGAGGCCCGCGAAATTCCCGAAGAGTATAAGGAAAAAGCGGAAGAATACCGCACTGCATTGGTGGAAGCGGTCGCTGAGTTGGATGAAGAGTTGATGATGAAGTACCTCGAAGGGGAAGAATTGACTGTTGATGAAATCAAAGCGGCACTCCGCAAAGGAACATGTAACGTAGAAATCACGCCGGTTCTTTGCGGTTCTTCCTACAAAAACAAAGGGGTTCAATTGTTGTTGGATGCTGTCGTGGATTATTTGCCGTCCCCGCTCGACGTGCCGGACATCCAAGGAACGTTGCCGGATGGCACCGAAGCCAGCCGCAAATCCGGAGATGACGAGCCGTTTGCAGCGTTGGCTTTTAAAGTCATGACAGATCCGTATGTAGGAAAATTGACGTTCTTCCGTGTATATTCCGGTACATTGGATTCCGGTTCCTATGTGCTGAATTCAACCAAAGGAAAACGTGAACGCATCGGGCGTATCCTGCAGATGCACGCAAACCACCGTGAAGAGATCAGCACGGTTTATTCCGGTGACATCGCTGCAGGGGTGGGACTGAAAGACACCACCACCGGTGAAACCCTGTGTGATGAAAAACACCCCATCATCCTGGAATCGATGGAATTCCCGGAACCCGTGATCTCCATTGCCATTGAACCGAAATCCAAAAGCGACCAGGATAAAATGGCAGTGGCTCTTTCCAAACTGGCTGAAGAAGACCCGACCTTCAAAACGAGAATGGATGAAGAAACGGGTCAAACCATCATCAGCGGAATGGGAGAGCTTCACCTGGACATCATCGTTGACCGCCTGAAACGCGAATTCAAAGTGGAAGCGAATGTGGGTGCACCTCAGGTTGCCTACAAAGAAACCTTCCGTTCTTCCGCAAAAGTGGAAGGGAAATTTGTGCGTCAGTCCGGTGGACGCGGTCAATACGGTCATGTATGGATCGAATTCGAACCGCTTGAAGAAGGTGCCGGCTTTGAATTTGTCAACAAAATTGTCGGTGGGGTTGTACCGAAAGAATACATCCCGGCCGTACAAAACGGAATCGAAGAAGCCATGCAAAACGGTGTGTTGGCGGGTTATCCGTTGGTGGACATCCGTGCGACACTCTTCGACGGATCTTACCACGATGTGGACTCGTCAGAAATGGCCTTTAAAATCGCAGGTTCCATGGCGTTGAAAGCAGCCAAGGACAAATGTAACCCGGTTCTCCTCGAACCTATCATGAAAGTGGAAGTCGTGGTTCCGGAGGAATACATGGGAGATGTCATGGGTGACATCAACTCGCGCCGCGGACGTGTGGAAGGAATGGAATCCCGTTCCGGAGGCCAAGTCATCCGTGCGATGGTTCCGCTTGCCGAGATGTTCGGTTACGTAAACACGTTGCGTTCCCGCACGCAAGGACGCGGTGTCTTCACAATGGTGTTTGACCATTATGAAGAAGTGCCGAAAAACATCGCGGATGAAATTGTCAAAAAAGCAACTGGCGCTTAATGGCAAACCCTGCTAAACTACCTGGAGAAGCGGAAAAATGTCCGCTTCCCTGATTCCAATAAATCTATTAAAATATTACTGATTCCTAAGTAAAGGGAGGATTATTCGATATGTCTAAAGCCAAATTCGAGCGTACAAAACCGCACGTAAATATCGGAACAATCGGTCACGTTGACCATGGTAAGACCACTTTGACCGCTGCAATCACAACCGTTCTTTCTCAAACCGGTGGTGCTGAAGCACAAGCTTACGATCAAATCGACAAAGCTCCGGAAGAAAGAGAACGTGGAATCACCATCTCCACCGCTCACGTTGAGTACGAAACCGAAAACCGTCACTATGCTCACGTTGACTGCCCGGGTCACGCTGACTACGTGAAAAACATGATCACGGGTGCTGCCCAAATGGACGGAGCCATCCTAGTTGTTTCCGCAGCTGACGGTCCGATGCCGCAAACCCGTGAGCACATCTTGCTGTCCCGCCAAGTGGGTGTTCCGTACATCGTTGTATTCTTGAACAAATGCGACATGGTGGACGACGAAGAGCTTCTCGAGCTTGTTGAAATGGAAGTTCGCGAGTTGCTCAGCGAGTACGAGTTCCCGGGAGATGACATTCCGGTTGTCCGCGGTTCTGCATTGAAAGCTCTGGAAAATCCGACCGGAGAAGATGCTCAACCGATTCTCGAACTCATGAAAGCCGTCGACGAATATGTTCCGACTCCGGAACGCGACACCGACAAAACCTTCTTGATGCCTGTGGAAGATGTGTTCACCATCACCGGTCGTGGTACCGTTGCTACCGGTCGTGTAGAGCGTGGTGTCCTGAACACAGGTGACGAAGTGGAAATCGTTGGTTTGGATGAAACCCGCAAAACGGTTGTAACCGGAATTGAAATGTTCCGTAAGTTGCTCGACAGCGCTGAAGCTGGTGACAACATCGGTGCATTGTTGCGTGGTATTGACCGCAAAGAAATCCAACGTGGTCAAGTTCTCGCAAAACCGGGAAGCGTAAACCCGCACACCAAATTTAAAGCACAAGTTTATGTATTGTCCAAAGAAGAAGGTGGACGTCATACCCCGTTCTTCTCCAACTATCGTCCGCAATTCTACTTCCGCACCACGGACGTAACCGGTGTTATCAAACTGCCGGAAGGCGTTGAAATGTGCATGCCTGGTGACAACGTGGAAATGGAAGTTGAACTCATTGCACCGATTGCTATTGAAGATGGTACCCGCTTCGCTATCCGTGAAGGTGGACGTACCGTTGGTGCAGGTGCCGTTACCCAAATCATTGAGTAATATCAATGGTGGATTTGGCACAACCGCTGCCTGAAATCAGGCAGCGGTTTTTTTATGGCCGAAAACCACGGATGTGCGGCTCCTTGCTTTGGAATGTGCGGTGGAATGGTTGCTTGGGGCATCGATGGAGGCGGATGCGGTTTTAAACGGGACGGGTACACCATCATCCGGTATGCAAGTTTTTTTCTTCAGGGTGGATATAGTATAGTAAATTCAATACGCATGCATCCAGCCTGAAAAGGCAGAGAGGCGGAGAGGAGTGTGAAGGGTGAATGAATATTTCGCCAACGGTCGTTTCGGTCCGAAAGGTTGAAATCGGGGGCGGACAGCCATGTATTTGTGTCCCAGTGGTCGGCAAAGATGCGGATGAGATCCTGAAGCAGACAAGGGAACTTTGTCGGAAAAAGCCGGATTTGATCGAGTGGAGGGCGGACTTTTTTCAAGAGATCAGCGATCCGGAAAAGGTGTTGGATGTTGTTCAGCACATGAGGGGGATGATCGGGGAGATTCCGCTTTTGTTCACGATTCGCTCCGAAAAAGAAGGGGGGCAACCCATCCCATTGACGGATTCAGAAAAAATCAGCCTGATGAAGCGGGTCTGTCAAACCCGTCAGGTGGATCTGATTGACCACGAGTTGTGGGATGAGCGGAACATCCCGGTTATCCGCAACGTTTCCAAAGAGTACGGGGTCCGCTTGATTTTGTCTTTCCATGATTTTGCTCAGACTCCATCAAAAGAAGTGCTGGTTGATAAAATCTTAAAAGCCGGGGAGTTCGGGGCGGATATTGCCAAAGTGGCCGTGATGCCCGTCACTTTCAAGGATGTGATCGTTTTAATGGGAGCAACCGAAGAAGCGCGGCATCATGTGCGAATTCCCTTAATCACCATGTCGATGGGCGGATTGGGGACGATGACCCGGCTGGCGGGTTGGCAATACGGGTCCGCCGTCACGTTTGCCGCCGGATCGCGATGTTCTGCTCCGGGACAAATGCCGGTTGAAGAGGTCCAAAATCTGTTGCCGGTCATTCGAAAGTATACCTGGGGCGAAGATTGACACGGTTTGCGGGTGCGCTTTATACTCTTAGTTAATTAAAAGGGCCTGGATGGAAGAGATTGGATGGAATCCGGAAAACTGTGCCGATCTTTCTTCTGACGGGTTCAGCACTGGCGGGAAAAGGGTGAAAGCGGAGATGAAGGAACCGGATGGTCTTTCGTGTCAGGAGCGAAATCTTGTGCTGATTGGTTTTATGGGAGCGGGAAAAACAACGGTCGGGAAGCAGGTGGCTGGGAGGTTGGGCTTTGATTTTGTGGATACGGATCGGGAATTGGAAAAAGTGCTTCACATGTCTGTCCCGCAAATTTTTGCCCGCAAAGGGGAAGCCTGGTTCCGGCGGCAGGAACGGAATCTGATCGTCAGGTTGTGTGCGGGGGAGCAAAGGAAGGTGCTTTCCCTTGGCGGCGGTGCGTATTTGCAGGAAGAGGTGCGCCGTGTCTGCCTGGAACACGGCCTGGTCGTTTTCCTCGATGTATCCTGGGAATATTGGAAAAAGGAACGTTATCCGCGGATCCGTGACAACCGGCCGGTTTTGCAAAACAAAACGATGGAAGAGATCAAAGGGTTGTTTTTTGAAAGAAGGCGTCAGTATGTATTAAGTCATGCAAGCATTGCCATCACGAACCGGAAAGACGCCGAGCAAGCCGCCGGCCGGATTGCGGCATTTCTCCGTCGTGCACGGGAATCGGAAAAAGCCAAACCGTGACGCCCGGCAGGAAATTGCCATATGGTTCCCGTACTCTTTTATTCCGGGACTTTTTCATCAAAAATGGGACAATGGCTCCCCGATGCAATCAAAACAAGAAAAAAACTTGCATATCTATTGTTTTTTCTTTATAATCGTGAATGTTGTCATGAACGCGATGAAGCGAAAGGTTGCCGACACACCCGGCCCCTTTGCCATGGCCGGGCGGGAAATTTTCGTGGAGAAGTTCATTTTCAAAATGGGCGAGAAGGAGGGGTAAAGATGGCAAAACAAAAGATTCGCATTCGGTTGAAAGCTTACGATCACCGCATTTTGGACCAATCTGCGGTAAAAATCGTGGATACCGCCAAGCGGACAGGCGCCAGTGTTTCCGGCCCGATCCCGCTTCCGACGGAAAAATCGGTTTATACGATTTTGCGCGCGGTTCACAAATACAAAGATTCTCGTGAGCAATTCGAAATGCGCACTCATAAACGTCTCATTGACATCATGAATCCAACTCAGCAAACAGTGGATGCGTTGATGAGATTGGATCTTCCGTCTGGTGTCGATATCGAAATCAAATTGTAATCTCTGATTCTGTAATGGCAGGAGGTGTGCAAAGTGAAAGGGATTCTCGGTAGAAAAGTCGGGATGACTCAGGTCTTCAATGAAGACGGAGTGGTCACTCCGGTTACGGTGGTTGAAGCAGGTCCCTGTGTCGTGTTGCAGAAAAAAGAAGTCGCAACCGACGGATACGAGGCCGTTCAACTCGGTTTTGACGAAAAGAAAGAACATCGTGCAAACAAGCCGGAACTCGGTCATGCGAAAAAAGCCGGCGTCAAACCCCAAAAATTCATCAAAGAGATTCGCGGTGTGAATTTGGATGAGTATGAATTGGGAAGCACCATCAAAGCGGATATTTTCTCCGAAGGGGACATCGTGGATGTCACAGGTACATCCAAAGGGAAAGGATTTGCCGGTGCCATTAAACGGCATAATCAATCCCGCGGTCCGATGAGCCACGGTTCCCGTTATCATCGCAGACCCGGTTCTTTGGGTGCGGTTGGTCCGAGCCGTGTGTTTAAAGGACAAACATTGCCCGGACGCATGGGCGGAGACAAGGTGACAACACAAAACCTGCAAGTGGTTCGTGTTGATGCCGAGAAAAATCTGCTCTTGATCAAAGGCGCCATTCCGGGACCGAAAAACGGTTATGTTGTGATCAAATCTGCTGTGAAAGCAGGCAATTGATTGAGTGAAGAAAGGAGGAGCATCCATGCCAAAGTTAACGGTCTTAGATATGAGCGGTAAGCAAGTCGGGGACATTGAGCTTTCTGAAAGTGTTTTTGGCATCACCCCGAATGAAGCTGTGTTGCACGAAGCCGTTGTCATGCAACAAGCATCCTTGCGCCGCGGTACCCATGCAACCAAAAATCG
The DNA here is from genome assembly GCF_005886755.1 of Thermoactinomyces vulgaris. NCBI lineage: Bacteria > Bacillati > Bacillota > Bacilli > Caryophanales > Thermoactinomycetaceae > Thermoactinomyces > Thermoactinomyces vulgaris. The sequence goes on along the minus strand of NZ_CP039710.1, from coordinate 51,819 downwards.
TGCGGCTGTGAGCGGTGGCGGCAAAAAACCTTGGAGACAAAAAGGAACCGGACGCGCACGTCACGGCAGCATTCGTTCCCCGTTGTGGGTTGGCGGTGGCACCGTGTTTGGTCCGCAACCACGGAGCTATGCATACAAATTGCCGAAAAAAGTACGGCGACTCGCCATCAAATCGGCGCTTTCTTCCAAAGTGAACGACAGCGAGCTGATCGTTCTGGATGAATTGAAAATGGAACAGCCCAAAACCCGTGAGATGGTTCAAGTCCTCAAAAACCTGGGTGTGGATCGCAAAGCGTTGATCGTTGCAGATCAAGTGGAAGAAAATGCAGAGCTGTCCGCCCGTAACATTCCGGGAGTGAAAGTGATCCCGGCTGAAGGCTTGAATGTTCTTGATGTGCTTTATCATGACAAACTCATTCTCACCCGCGGGGCTGTGAATCGCATTGAGGAGGTGTTTGGCCAGTGAAAAACCCACGTGACATTATTCGTCGACCGGTCATCACCGAAGAGTCCACAGACCTGATGGAAGAAAAGAAATATGTATTTGAAGTGGATCCTCGCGCAAACAAAGTGGAAGTGAAAAAAGCGATCGAAGAGATCTTCGGCGTGAAAGTGGATAAAGTAAACACGATGCGCGTAAAAGGAAAAGTGAAACGTTACGGTCGTTACAGCGGTCGCAGACCCGAACGGAAAAAAGCGATTGTAACGCTCACGGAAGACAGCAAGGCCATCGAAGTATTCGAGGTTTGATTTTAAGCAAGAAGGAGGGAAAGAGCAGTGGCTATTAAATCTTTTAAGCCAACGACCCCGTCCCGTCGTCATATGACCGTTTCGGCATTTGATGAGATTACGACGGATAAGCCGGAAAAGTCATTGGTTGTTCCGCTGGTGAGAAAAGCCGGCCGCAACAATCAAGGGAAATTAACGGTCCGCCATCAAGGTGGGGGACATAAACGGAAATACCGTATCATTGACTTTAAACGTGATAAAGATGGCATTCCTGGCAAAGTTGCCACAATCGAGTACGACCCGAACCGTTCTGCAAACATTGCACTGATCCATTATAAAGATGGTGAAAAACGCTACATCCTGGCACCGCACGGGTTGAAAGTCGGAATGACCGTGGTTTCCGGTCCGGATGCGGACATTCGTGTCGGAAACGCCTTGCCGCTGAAAAACATCCCGGTGGGTACGGTGATTCACAACATCGAAATGAAACCGGGCCGCGGCGGTCAATTGGTGCGTGCTGCAGGTGCTTCTGCACAATTGCTCGGAAAAGAAGGAAAATATGCGATCATTCGCCTGACTTCCGGTGAAACCCGGATGATCCTTCTCACCTGTCGTGCAACGATTGGTCAAGTAGGAAACATTGATCATGAATTGATCCGTGTGGGTAAAGCCGGACGTTCTCGTTGGATGGGTAAACGGCCGACGGTTCGCGGTTCGGTGATGAACCCGGTGGATCACCCGCATGGTGGTGGGGAAGGTCGTGCACCGATCGGACGCAAATCTCCGGTTACACCGTGGGGGAAACCGACGCTGGGTTACAAAACCCGCAAGAAAAACAAGCAGTCTGACAAATATATTATTCGTCGCCGTAAAAGTAAATAAAGGCTGTGAAATAGCCTCACTCGAAGGGAGGTCGAACTTATGGGCCGCAGCTTGAAAAAAGGGCCATTTGCCGATGCACATCTTTTGAAAAAAGTGGAAGAACTGAACAAAAAAGACGAAAAACGTGTGATCAAAACATGGTCTCGTCGTTCCACCATTTTCCCCGAATTTGTGGGTCATACGTTTGCTGTGCATGACGGGCGCAAACATGTGCCGGTTTATGTGACAGAAGACATGGTGGGCCACAAATTGGGTGAATTCGTACCGACCCGGACCTTCAGAGGGCATGCCGGTGATGACAAGAAAACGAAAAGACGGTAGAGGTTTCGGTTAAGAGAGGAGGTTAAATGATGAAAGCAAAAGCAGTTGCTCGTTACGTGCGGATCACTCCCCGTAAAGCACGTCTGGTGATTGACTTGATTCGCGGCAAATCTGTAGAAGAGGCACTTGCCATTTTACGCTTTACTCCTCGTGCCGCCTCTCCGATTATTGAGAAAGTGTTGAATTCCGCCGTAGCGAATGCGGAGCATAACTACAATATGGACACCAATCGTCTTTATGTAGAGCAAGCTTTCGTAGATGAGGGGCCGACGATGAAGCGTTACATTGCACGTGCTCGGGGTGGCGCGGGCCGTATCAACAAACGCACAAGCCACATTACGGTAGTTGTTTCTGAAAAAGAATGATTGAATAAGGAGGGATGAAGCTTTGGGTCAAAAGGTAAATCCGGTGGGTCTGCGTGTCGGCGTGATCCGCGACTGGGAATCCAAATGGTATGCGGATAAAGACTATGCAGATCTCTTGCACGAAGACATTCGAGTCCGTGAGTATATCAAAAAACGCCTGAAAGATGCAGCGGTGTCTGGAATTGAGATTGAACGTGCTGCAAATCGCATTAACATTACCCTTCATACCGCGAAACCCGGAATGGTGATCGGTAAAGGTGGAGCTGAGGTGGAAGCACTTCGTCAGGCTCTCACAAAATTGACCGGCAAGAAAGTTCACATCAATATCAGCGAAGTGAAAAACCCGGAGCTTGATGCATATCTGGTAGCTGAAAACATTGCACAACAACTGGAACGCCGTGTTTCGTTCCGTCGTGCGATGAAGCAAGCCATTCAGCGTTCGGTTCGTGCTGGTGCAAAAGGGGTTCGCACTTTGGTGAGCGGCCGTCTTGGCGGTGCAGACATTGCACGCAGTGAAGGTTACAGCGAAGGAACGGTTCCGCTTCACACATTGCGTGCAGATATTGACTACGGTTTTGCCGAAGCACACACCACATACGGCCGGATTGGTGTGAAGGTATGGATTTATCGTGGCGAAGTTTTGCCGCAAAAAAATAAAGAAGGAGCAGCGGAAGGAGGCGAGTAACCTATGCTGATGCCAAAACGCGTGAAATTCCGCCGTCCACATCGCCCCAGTTTGAAAGGGAGGGCAAAAGGCGGTACGGAAGTCGCTTTCGGTGAATATGGTTTACAAGCGCTTGAACCGGCTTGGATCACCAACCGTCAAATCGAAGCTGCCCGTATTGCCATGACCCGTTACATGAAACGTGGCGGGAAAGTGTGGATTAAAATTTTCCCGGATCAACCGATCACTCAAAAACCCCTCGAAGTACGGATGGGAAGCGGGAAAGGTTCGCCCGAAAAGTGGGTGGCGGTTGTGAAACCTGGCAAAGTGATGTTTGAAGTAGCAGGGGTTCCGGAAGAAGTGGCCCGTGAAGCGATTCGTCTTGCAGCTCACAAACTTCCGATCAAAACCAAATTTGTAAAACGTGAAGAAGCGGGTGGTAACGAATGAAAGCAAAAGAGCTGATTGAATTGACCACCGCCGAAATCGAGCAAAAGCTCGCACAGTACAAAGAAGAGCTGTTTAACCTCCGCTTCCAATCGGCAACCGGTCAATTGGAAAACCCGGCCCGGTTGCGTCAGGTTCGCAAGGATATTGCCCGTTGTAAAACCGTGTTACGGGAGCGCGAACTAGGGATTGAAAGGAGGAAACAGGGATGAACGAGCGCACAAGTCGCCGTAAAGTACGTGTCGGCAAAGTGGTCAGCGATAAAATGGATAAAACGATCGTCGTCGCTGTTGAAACCTACAAAAAGCATCCGTTGTACGGGAAGCGCGTGAAATACACCAAAAAGTTCAAAGCGCATGATGAAGAAAACCGTGCAAAAGTCGGGGATGTTGTACGAATCATGGAAACACGTCCGCTTTCAAAAGATAAGCGCTGGCGTTTGGTTGAAATCGTTGAAGAAGCAGTGATTGTTTAATGACAAGCGCATGATTGAAGCGGGAAGGAGGGAATGTCATGATTCAACCTCAAACACGTTTGCGTGTGGCAGATAACTCTGGTGCGAAGGAAGTAATGTGCATTCGTGTACTTGGTGGATCGAAAAAAGCATCGGCCGGTATCGGTGATGTGATTGTGGCTTCTGTAAAACAAGCTACACCCGGTGGCGTTGTCAAGAAAGGGGATGTCGTGAAGTGCGTGGTGGTACGCACGGTCCGTTCCGTACGTCGTCCGGACGGTTCTTACATCCGTTTTGACGAAAACGCCGCGGTTGTGATCAAAGATGATAAAAGCCCTCGCGGTACACGGATTTTTGGACCCGTTGCCCGTGAGCTGCGTGACCGCGACTTCATGAAAATCATCTCTTTAGCACCGGAAGTACTCTAAGGATTTCATGAAGATGAAAACAGAACACTTCTGCAGGTAAGGAGGTGCCCGGTATGCACATCAAAAAGGGTGATATGGTCATTGTGATGCGAGGTAAAGAAGCTCCGTACTTCGCAGATGGCAAAAAAGTTTACACTCGCGGCCGTGTGATTAAAGCAATGCCGAAAGAAAACCGTGTGCTGGTTGAAGGTGTCAACATGGTCAAAAAGCACACTCGCCCGACCCAAGCCAATCCACAAGGCGGGATCGTTGAACAGGAAGCACCGATTCATGTGTCCAATGTGATGATCGAAGATCCGAAAACCAAAGAGCCGACCCGTGTCGGTTACAAGTTTGTGGAAGGCAAAAACGGCGAGAAGAAAAAAGTGCGCTATGCGAAAAAATCGGGAGAAATTCTTGACAAGTAATGTTTGATGAAGGGAGGTTAACCCTGATGGCAGCACGCTTGAAAGAGCACTATATCAATGAGGTAACTCCTGCCCTCATGAAAAAATTCGGATACAAATCAACCATGCAATTACCCAAAGTGGAAAAAGTCGTAATCAACATGGGTGTGGGTGAAGCTGTACAAAACTCCAAAGCTTTGGACGGTGCAGTGGAAGACCTCACATTGATTTCCGGTCAAAAGCCTGTTGTGACACGGGCGAAAAAATCAATTGCCGGATTTAAACTCCGTGAAGGAATGCCCATTGGTGCAAAAGTAACGCTTCGTGGTGAACGGATGTATCATTTCCTTGACAAACTGATCAATGTGGCTCTGCCACGGGTTCGCGATTTCCGCGGGGTGTCTCCGAAATCCTTTGACGGACGCGGAAACTACACCCTCGGTTTGAAAGAGCAATTGATTTTCCCGGAAATCTCTTACGACAAAGTGGACAAAGTTCGTGGAATGGATGTCGTGATCGTGACGACAGCCGATACGGATGAAGAAGCGCGTGAAATGTTGGCATTGATGGGAATGCCTTTTCGCAAATAACGGGACGGCAAAACTTTGAAGGGAGGGAATCACTTGGCCAAAAAATCGATGATCGTGAAGTCGAAACGCAAACCGAAATTCAAAGTTCGTGCTTATACGCGCTGTGAACGTTGCGGTCGCCCGCATTCGGTGATGCGTAAGTTCCGTCTGTGTCGTATTTGCTTCCGAGAATTGGCCTACAAAGGGCAGATTCCCGGCGTGAAAAAAGCAAGTTGGTAATAGGATAGGAAGGAGGGTTTCACATGGTGATGACAGACCCGATTGCAGATATGCTGACAAGAATTCGGAATGCCAATATGGTTCGTCATGAAAGTGTTGAGTTTCCGGCATCCCGTATGAAACGGGAAATCGCCGAGATCTTGAAACGTGAAGGTTTTATCCGCGACGCGGAATATATCGAAGACAACAAACAAGGCATTATTCGGATTTTCTTGAAGTACGGACCAAACAATGAAAAAGTGATTACCGGATTGAAACGGATCAGCAAACCCGGGTTGCGCGTTTATGTAAAAGCCAATGAAATTCCGCGTGTTTTGCGTGGCTTGGGCATCGCTCTTTTGTCCACCAGCAAAGGGATTTTGACGGACAAAGAAGCCCGTGAGCAAAAAGTCGGCGGAGAAGTCATTGCATATATCTGGTAATTGGTTTACGGATGGAGGTGAATGTGATGTCTCGTATCGGGAAAAAACCGATTGAAATCCCAAACGGGGTTGAAGTAAACGTTGAAGGGAACAAGGTTACCGTGAAAGGCCCGAAAGGCACCTTGTCCCGTGACTTCCATTCCGATATCAGCATCAAGGTGGAAGAGAATCAAGTCGTGGTGGAACGTCCGAACGACCATCGGACCTACCGTGCTTTACACGGAACCACCCGCAGCTTGATCGCCGGAATGGTGGAAGGCGTAAGCAAAGGATTCTCCAAAACTCTTGAGTTGGTTGGTGTCGGTTATCGGGCTCAGAAAAAAGGAAACAAACTGGTCTTAAACGTCGGTTATTCTCATCCGGTGGAGATTACTCCGATGGATGGAATCGAGATTGACGTCCCTTCCCAAACACAAGTCGTAGTCAAAGGGATCGACAAACAAGTTGTTGGTGAAATGGCCGCCAACATCCGGAAAGTCCGTGTGCCTGAGCCTTACAAAGGCAAAGGAATCAAGTACAGCGATGAAGTGATTCGTCGTAAGGAAGGGAAAACCGGGAAGTAAACCGTAGCATGATCAAGAAGGGAGTGAACTAGACCGTGATTCGTAAAGTAAGTCGTAACGAGAGACGGAAAAAACGCCATTTGCGTGTTCGCAACAAAGTGTTTGGTACCGCTGAGCGTCCTCGTTTGAATGTTTTCCGTTCTTCCAAAAACATTTACGCTCAATTGATTGATGACATGGCCGGACACACATTGGCAGCTGCTTCGACCTTGGATAAAGAAATCAAAGAAAAAGGTGTCAATGGCGGAACAGTGGATGCGGCACGCGAAGTCGGCAAATTGATTGCGAAACGAGCTGCGGACAAAGGATTCAATAAAGTGGTTTTTGATCGCGGTGGATACATCTATCATGGTCGTGTGAAAGCTTTGGCTGAAGGAGCACGGGAAGGAGGTCTGGACTTTTGAGCAAACAAGAAAAGCCGCGCAAAAGAGATGCTGCGCAATCAGAGTTTATCGAAAAAGTGGTTAGCATTAACCGTGTGGCAAAAGTTGTAAAAGGCGGACGTCGCTTCAGTTTCAGCGCTCTTGTCGTTGTCGGCGACGGCAAAGGCAAAGTTGGCGCAGGGATCGGAAAAGCGGCTGAAGTACCGGAAGCGATTCGCAAAGGAATTGAGAATGCGAAAAAGAATATGATTCGTGTGCCCCTTTTGGGAAGCACGATTCCGCACGAAATGATCGGCCGTTTTGGTGCCGGGAAAGTTCTTTTGAAGCCGGCATCGAAAGGTACCGGAGTTATTGCCGGAGGTCCTGTGCGTGACGTGTTGAATGCTGCGGGTGTTGGTGACATTCTGACAAAATCGACAGGTTCAAACAACCCGATCAATATGGTACGCGCTACACTGAATGGACTTGAAAACTTGAAACGTCCGGAAGACGTAGCAAAACTGCGCGGTAAAAGCGTAGAGGAACTGTTGGGATAAGGAGGGGATGACCATGGCTAAAAAACTGGCGATTACCCTCAAGCGCAGCATGATCGGCCGCCCGGAAAGCCAACGCGTAACCTTGCGTACGCTGGGTTTGAAAAAACGTGAACAAACCGTTACGCATCAAGACAATCCGGCGATTCGCGGGATGTTGAACAAGGTGCAACACCTGGTAGAAGTCAAAGAAATCAATGAGTGATTTTGGGATGACATGCTGAAGAGGAGGTGCGAGGGATGAAATTGCATGAATTAAAGCCAGCTACCGGCGCTCGTAAAGCGAAAAAACGCCTTGGACGTGGTATTGCAGCGGGTCAGGGAAAAACTTCGGGACGTGGTCAAAAAGGACAAAATGCACGTTCTGGTGGCGGTGTACGCCCTGGTTTTGAAGGGGGTCAAATGCCGATTTACCGCCGCTTGCCGAAACGCGGTTTTACAAACCCGAATCGTGTGGAATACGCGATCGTCAACTTGGACACGTTGAACCGTTTTGAAGAAGGAACCGTTGTGACACCGGAACTCTTGGTTAAAGAAGGCGTTGTTAAAAACCTGAAAAGCGGATTGAAAGTTCTTGGCAATGGCGAACTGGAGAAAAAGCTGACTGTAAAAGCTCACAAATTCTCTGCTTCAGCGCAGGAGAAAATTAACGCCGCTGGTGGAGCGACGGAGGTAATCTAATGATTCGGAACCTGGGCAATATCTTTAAGGTGGAAGATCTTCGTCGGCGTATTTTATATACTTTGATGATGTTAGTGATATTTCGGATCGGAAGTTTTATTCCGGTTCCGAACACTAACGCCGAGGCTCTCCAAATGTTGATGGATCAAGCACAAGGTGTTTTTGGTCTCATCAATGCGTTTTCCGGGGGAGCTTTCACGAACTTCTCCATTTTTGCGATGGGGATTATGCCCTACATCACTGCTTCGATCATTGTGCAACTTTTGACGATGGATGTCATTCCGGCCTTTGCACGATGGGCGAAGGAAGGTGAAGTGGGTCGCCGTAAATTGGCACAGTTTACCCGCTACTTTACGATTGTGTTGGGATTGATTCAATCCATCGGATTGTCCATTGGTTTCAACCGTTATATTACCGGCTTTATTGAAGACCAAAGCGTTTGGTCCTATGCTTTGATTTCTCTCACACTGACAGCGGGTACCGCATTTTTGATGTGGATGGGCGAACAAATCACGGAAAAAGGAATCGGAAATGGAATTTCCATTTTGATTTTTGCCGGAATTGTGGCTGCCATCCCGTCTCATGTGGGTGCGATTTACAACACATTGTTTGTTCAGGAAGACCAACTGTTCCTTGGAATTTTGAAAGCCGTTGGAATTTTGCTGGTCGTGATCCTGGTTGTGATCGGGGTCATTTACATTCAACAAGGTGTCCGCAGAATTCCGGTACAGTACACCAAACGGGTGGTTGGCCGTAAAATGTACGGCGGTCAGTCGACGCACATTCCGATGAAAATCAATGCAGCCGGCGTGATTCCGGTGATCTTTGCACTGGCTTTGCTCATGTTCCCGGTGACGATCGCCAGCTTCTGGCAAGGACATCCGGTTGCTGATTGGATTCAGGCCAATTTCACCTACACCCAATTTGGTTTGGGGATGGTTCTGTACGTCATCCTGATCATCGGATTCTCTTATTTTTACACTTTCGTGCAAATCAATCCGATTCAATTGGCTGATCAGATGAAGAAAAATGGCGGCTTTATTCCGGGGATCCGGCCTGGAAAAAACACTTCGACCTACCTGACCAAGGTGATGAATCGCTTAACCTTGACAGGTTCTGTGTTTTTGGCAGCCGTATCCATTTTGCCGATCTTTTTCATCAACTTTTCGGGTCTGCCCAGTACCGTTCAGATTGGTGGAACCTCGCTTCTCATCGTGGTCGGTGTGGCACTTGAAACGATGAAAACGATCGAAAGTCAGTTGATCAGACGCCATTATAAAGGGTTTATGCATAAATGAGCATTGTCCATCCCCCGGATTGATTTCCGGGGCTATGATATGGGCATGCAAATCCATTTTTCTCTGTAAGTGCGGACCAAACCCGTAGACAGTTGAACCGGGAGGGATATTGATGAATATTGTACTCATGGGCTTACCCGGGGCCGGGAAAGGGACGCAAGCAGCGCACATTATTGATGAGTTGAAGATCCCGCATATTTCGACCGGAGATATGTTCCGCCAGGCAGTGAAAGAGGAAACGCCGCTTGGCCTGGAGGCAAAAACTTACCTGGATCAGGGAAAATTGGTCCCTGATGAGGTGACGATCGGTATTGTGCGTGAACGTTTGGGCAAAGATGATTGTGCAAACGGATTTATGTTGGATGGCTTTCCCAGAACGGTTCCGCAAGCTGAAGCACTGGATGAATTGACGAAAGAGTTGAATCGTCCCATCGATTATGTGATTTATATTGATGTTGATGAGGAGGAACTCCTGAAACGTCTGACGGGTCGACGCATTTGCCGCGAGTGTGGCGCGACTTATCATGTCGTTTTTGCTCCGCCAAAAGTGGATGGAGTTTGTGACCGCTGCAACGGAGAACTTTACCAGCGGGATGATGACAAAATTGAGACAGTGAAAGAACGTCTCAAAATCAACATGGAGCAGATCCAAAAGTTACTGCGTTATTATGAATCAACTGGCAAACTTCATCGTGTCGATGGGAAGCAGCCGATCGAAGATGTAACCAAAGAGATTATGTCCGTGATTCGAGGGGCGAAGTCATGATTATCATCAAATCGGCCAATGAACTCGAACGCATGAGAGAAGCCGGAAAGATCGTATATTTGACTCATCAGGAGTTAAAAAAGGCCATTCAGCCCGGGATTACCACCAAAGAGCTTGACCGGCTGGCGGAAAAAGTGATTAGCGGATATGGTGCGACGCCTTCCTTTAAGGGGTATAATGGCTTTCCAGGCAGTATCTGCACATCCGTCAACGATGAGTTGGTACACGGGATTCCTGGAAACCGCGAATTAAAAGAAGGAGATATTATCTCTCTGGATATCGGTGCATGTTATGAAGGATATCACGGAGATTCGGCTTGGACTTATCCGGTTGGAAAGATCAGTCCGGAAGCGGAAAGATTGCTGAAGGTTACGGAAGAATCTTTATATAAAGGACTGGAGCAGGCCAAAGCCGGGGCCAGAGTGGGTGATATTTCGCATGCCATCCAGACCGTTGCCGAAGAAGCCGGTTTTTCCATCGTACGGGAGTATGTCGGGCATGGTGTGGGCCGGAACTTACATGAAGGTCCGAGCATCCCGAATTACGGGATTTCCGGAAAAGGCCCCCGTTTGAAATCCGGAATGACCATTGCGGTCGAGCCGATGGTCAACTATGGGAAACGGTTTGTCAAAACACTTTCTGACAATTGGACGGTCGTAACGGTGGATGGTTCTCTCTGCGCGCACTTTGAGCATACCATCGCGATCACAGATGACGGCTATGAGATTCTGACCAAAGCGTAATCCAGGTGAAGGGTGATGGACGTGACAGATGTGGATTGTCTCCCGAGTCCCGGACAGATTGTACGCATTTTGCGCGGACGTGATGCAGGGAACTTCGCAATCGTGGTCGGCTGTCAAGAACCGTATTTCGTTCTTCTGGCGGACGGGGACCGGCGAAAGATGGAATGCCCGAAAAAGAAGAATGTCAAGCACATTCAAGTGACGAATACGATTAATCAGGAGATCGCAGCTGATTTAAAAAAGTATCGTCGAGTGGATAATGCGAAGTTACGATACGCCCTGAACCAATATTTGCTCAAGAAAGAGCATAAAGGAGTGTGAATCGATGGCCAAAGAAGATGTGATCGAGGTAGAAGGGATTGTAAAAGAACCTTTACCGAATGCGATGTTTCGTGTAGAGTTGGAAAATGGTCATGAAGTTCTGGCCCATGTCTCCGGAAAGATTCGCATGCACTTTATTCGTATTTTGCCGGGAGACAAAGTAACTGTTCAACTTTCTCCTTATGATCTATCCCGTGGACGGATCACTTATCGTTACAAGTAAAGACCTGTGAGCAGTTGCTGAAAGACGCTTAAGACAGGAGGGTGCTGAAATGAAAGTGAGACCTTCAGTGAAGCCCATTTGCGAAAAATGCAAAGTGATTCGTCGCAAAGGGGCAGTCATGGTAATTTGTGAAAATCCGAAGCATAAGCAAAAACAAGGTTAATGACGGGAGGTGTAAAGTATGGCGCGTATTGCCGGAATCGATTTACCACGTGAAAAACGCGTAGAAATTGCCCTCACTTATATCTACGGAATCGGTCGTTCCCAATCGAAAAGAATTTTGAAAGAGACGGGTGTTAATCCGGATACCCGGGTTCGTGACCTGACGGAAGATGAAGTAGCAAAATTGCGCAGCTTCATTGACAAAAACCTGGTCATCGAAGGGGATCTTCGTCGTGAAGTGGCATTAAACATCAAACGGTTGATCGAAATCGGATGTTATCGCGGAATTCGTCATCGTCGCGGGCTGCCTGTTCGCGGTCAAAGCTCCAAAACGAATGCACGCACACGCAAAGGTCCTCGCCGCACTGTAGCGAACAAGAAAAAATAAGAATAGCAAGGAGGGAAAATTGTGGCTAAACGTAAAACGACAACTCAACGTGTCAAACGCCGTGCAAGAAAAAACATTGAAGCCGGTACGGCTCACATTCGTTCCACTTTTAACAACACCATCGTAACAATTACCGATCCGCGCGGAAACACCGTTGCATGGGCAAGCTCCGGTACGATGGGATTCAAAGGTTCCCGTAAAAGCACGCCTTTTGCAGCTCAAATGGCTGCGGAACAAGCTGCGAAAGTAGCGATGGAAAACGGAATGAAATCTGTGGATGTTCTGGTGAAAGGGCCGGGAGCAGGTCGTGAAGCAGCGATTCGTTCTTTGCAAGCGGCAGGTTTGGAAGTAAGTCTGATCAAAGACGTAACACCAATCCCTCACAATGGATGTCGTCCGCCGAAACGTCGCCGTGTTTAATTTTTGCTTCCAATCTGTTCCATTGTTTATTTTTGCATGAGATGGTGTATACTGGATAAGACTAATTCTTTTATCCTGTTATACCAAATCCGTGCAATCATGAGGTTGGATTTCGCCCGGAACGCGACGTTCTGAAGGAGGGTTTGTGAGCCGTATGATTGAAATTGAAAAGCCGAAGATCGAAGCTGTGGAGATCAGTGAAGATCATCGATATGGAAAATTTGTGGTGGAACCTCTTGAACGCGGATACGGCACTACCCTGGGCAACTCTCTGCGCCGTGTCCTGCTCTCTTCATTGCCAGGAGCGGCCGTTAATTCCATCCAGATAGATGGGGTATTGCATGAGTTTTCCACAATTCCCGGAGTTGTGGAAGATACGACGGAAATTATTTTAAACTTGAAGCAGTTGGCTCTGAAGATTCATTCGGATGAAGAAAAAATCTTGGAGATCGATGTGGAAGGCCCTGGAGATGTAACCGCAGGCGACATTCGCGCGGACAGCGATGTGGAAATTTTAAACCCGGATTTGCACATTGCCACATTGAGTGATGATGCTCATTTGCGCATTCGGATGACGGCGAATCGTGGCCGCGGATATGTATCTGCTGATAAAAACAAACGTGAAGATCAACCGATTGGTGTGATTCCGGTCGATTCGATCTACACGCCGATTGAACGGGTTAACTACCAAGTGGAGAACACACGGGTTGGACAAGTCACCAACTATGATAAGCTGACATTGGAAGTATGGTCCGATGGAAGCTTGAAACCGGACGAGGCGGTAAGCCTTGGTGCGAAAATCCTGAACGAACATCTCATGTTGTTTGTCGGCTTGACCGAAGAAGCAAAAGACGCGGAAATCATGGTTGAAAAAGAGGAAGACAAGAAAGAAAAAGTCATGGAAATGACAATCGAAGAGCTCGACCTTTCGGTTCGCTCTTATAACTGTCTGAAACGGGCCGGCATTAATACGGTTCAGGAACTGACGCAAAAAACGGAAGAAGACATGATGAAAGTGCGTAACCTTGGACGCAAATCTTTGGAAGAAGTACAAAGCAAATTGGCTGAGCTTGGTTTGTCTTTGCGTAAAGAAGACTAATCTCTGAAGGGGGAGGGAAAAGCATGGCATACGCAAAACTTGGCAGAAACAGCAGCGCACGCAAAGCAATGCTTCGTGACTTGGTTACCGATCTGATCATTCATGAACGCATCGAAACCACGGAAGCAAAAGCAAAAGAAGTGCGCTCGATCGTTGAAAAAATGATTACGCTCGGAAAGCGCGGCGATTTGCACGCACGTCGTCAAGCCGCTGCCTATGTGCGTACCGATCGTTCTTACACGGTGAAAGAGGGAGAAGAAGTCACACATCAAAAAGTGAACGCAGTGAAAAAGCTGTTTGATGAGATTGCTCCCCGTTATGAAGACCGGAATGGTGGTTACACACGCATTCTCAAATTAGGACCTCGCCGTGGAGACGGTGCACCCATGGTCTTCCTTGAATTGGTAAAATAATCTTTTTTTGTTGGAAAGGGTGAGGCAGGATCCAGCACTTGGTCCTGACGTTTACCCTTTTTTCTTTTAAGGAGAAAAAATGGAACCGATCATTCAGTATGAACGAGTATGGTTTCGTTACGAACAGGAATCAGATTCCCCTTGGGTGTTGAAAGATGTCTCGCTTTCCATTGGTTCCGGGGAATATGTGAGCATTGTCGGAAGTAACGGTTCCGGCAAGTCCACACTGGCCCGGTTGGCAAACGGATTGTTGCTTCCGGTAAAGGGCCGGGTCCGGGTGGCGGACATGGATACCCGGTCGGAAGAAGATCTGTGGAATATCCGCCGGAAAGTCGGGATGGTGTTTCAAAACCCGGATAACCAAATCGTTGCGACATCCGTGGAAGACGATATTGCCTTCGGATTGGAAAATATCGGTGTTCCGCGTCCGGAAATGAAAAACAAAATCGATCAAGCGGTGAAAGCGGTCGGACTTCAGGGGTTGGAACGCGTACAGCCCCATCACCTTTCGGGCGGACAGAAGCAAAGATTGGCCATTGCCGGAGTGCTGGTGTTGGAACCGGATGTGATCATTTTTGATGAATCCACGTCCATGCTTGATCCGGTTGGACGGAGGACGTTGCTCCATTTGATGCAATCGTTAAATGATCGGGGAACCACCATTATTCACATCACCCACTCCGCGGAAGAAGCTTTTCAGGCGGATCGAGTGATTGTCATGCATCAGGGAGAATGCAAGTTGGATCAACCGGTGAAGCAATTGTATCCCCGGGCACATTGTTTGAAACAATGGGGTTTGGCGGTTCCGCTCGAAGTGGAGTTGAAACACCGGCTCCAGAAAAAAGGCTGGCCGCTGGGAGAGATCACCGGCAAAGAAGATCTGGTGAGTGAAATATGGAGATTGTTATCCAAGACCTGAGCGTGAAATATTTGCCGAATACTCCTTTTGAGAGAGAAGCTTTGTCCCGGGTTTGCCTTCGCATTCCGAAAGGGAGTTTTGCTGCTGTGGTCGGTGGAACCGGCTCTGGAAAATCGACATTGATCCAGTGTATCGCCGGGCTGATCCGCCCCAGTGCGGGACACGTCCAAGTGGGGGACCTGGTTTGGGACGCCCGGAGCCAATCGGGATCGGCCCTCAGACGGCATGTCGGGTTGGTTTTTCAATATCCGGAACACCAGTTATTTGCGGAAACCGTAGCGGCTGATATTGCCTTCGGCTTGAAAAACCGGGGGGTGGAGGAACCGGAACGAAGTCGCCGGGTCCGATGGGCCATGGACTTGGTCGGGCTTGCGCCGGAATTATGCGATCGTTCTCCTTTTCACTTAAGCGGCGGACAGATGAGGAGGGTGGCGATTGCCGGGGTCTTGGCCTTGGAACCGGATATACTGATTCTGGACGAGCCCTCGGCCGGATTGGATCCGGAAGGGGAAGAAGAGCTGTTTGCTTTGCTTAAAAAGCTGCATCAGCAGGGGAAAACCATTGTCCTGGTGACCCATGACATGAATCACGTCGTGCGCTGTGCCGACCGGGTGTTTGTGCTGGCAGATGGAAAGCTGGTCTTGTCCGGAACGCCGGAAGAAGTGTTCAGCCGGGAGCAAAAGTGGCAGGAACTTTCTTTGGCATTGCCGCATGTCACGCAGTTGATCCTGAAAATGAACCGGAAACTGGATCCGCCGCTTCCTTTATCCATTTTTACCTTGGATGCGCTTGAAAAAGCTTTGGAAAAACGGTTTGCTTCCGGGGTGAATGCAAAATGAAAGGGTTTGTGGTGGGGTCCTATTTTCCCGGCGATTCTTTTGTTCACCGGCTGGATCCCCGGGCCAAACTGGGATTTGTTTTTGTCTTTATGATTTATGTTTTCTTTTTGGAAGCTGTTTTGCCGAGCATAGTGTTCCTTTTGTTCACGCTTGCCGCCGTCCGTGCGGCCGGGATTTCATACAAGCTTTTTTTCAGCGCACTGAAACCCGTCCTTTGGATCATTCTGTTGTCTTCCTTTTTGCATTTATGGATGAACAAAGGCGGGGATGTGGTCTTGTCTTTTTCTTTCATCACCGTTTATGAAGAGGGCATCCGCCAAGCCGGGATCATTGCCAGCCGGCTTTCCTTGCTGGTCTCCATTGCTTCGCTGCTCACGTTTACGACGTCTCCGATGGACTTGACGGACGGGATTGAAAAGATTTTGTCTCCGTTTAAAAAAGTCGGGGTTCCCGCACATGAATTGGCTTTGATGATGTCCATCGCACTCCGGTTCATCCCGACGCTGTGGGAGGAAACGGAGAAAATCCGCAAGGCGCAAATGGCGCGCGGAGTGGATTTTGGAGAGGGGAATCTGCTGAAACGGTTGAAAAAATATTTTCCGATCCTCATCCCGTTATTTGTGTCTTCTTTTCGGAGAGCGGAAGATCTGGCACTGGCCATGGAAGCCAGATGTTACCGGGGAGCGGAAGGGAGAACGAAATGGCGCCGGCTTCAGCTCACCTGGAGGGATGGGTGGCTGGTTGCCGTCTTGATCCTGTTGGGGGGCATTGTGTGGATTTTTCGCCAATAGGGAGGTGCAAAGCCCGGATTGAAAAAGATTAAACTGGTCATCGCTTACGACGGAACGGATTTTTCCGGTTTTCAAAGCCAACCTGGACAAAGAACGATTCAAGGGACACTGGAAGAAGCATTGCGGAAGATGACCGGTGAGGCGGTTTCGGTTCATGGTTCCGGCAGGACCGATGCGGGGGTTCACGCCCTTCACCAAGTTTGTCATTTTATGACTTCCAGTCCGATCCCGGTTGAAAAATATCCTTATATCTTAAGGCGTACCTTGCCGCGGGATGTATTGGCCCTTTCGGCGGAAGAAGTCCCCATGGACTTTCATGCCCGAAAAAGCGCAAAGTGGAAAACATACCGCTACCGGTTGGATTTGAGGCCGATCCCCGATTTGTTTGAGCGCCGGTTTCGCACTCATGTCCCGGTTTCGTTGGATGTGGGGAAAATGCAGGATGCGGCGGATCATCTGGTGGGCACCCATGATTTCACCTCTTTTTGTTCCGCCAAAACCGAGATCGAAGATAAGGTCCGCACGATTTACCAATGCCGCTTGGAAAAGGAGCCGGGCGGATTGGCCATCGAAGTGACCGGCAACGGTTTTCTTTATAATATGGTGCGGATTATCGCAGGGACGCTGGTGGAAGTCGGGAAAGGGAGAATCCGGCCGGAGGCGGTTCCCGGAATCATTCTGGCAAAAGACCGGCAAAAAGCGGGACCCACGTTTCCGCCGGAAGGACTGGTCCTGGTCAAAGTCGGCTATACACCTTGGAAAAATTCCGATCCCACCGCGTCTCCTTCTTGACATCGCACCTCATTTGCGATATTATAACGCTTGGTATTTTCCACTCCATGCCCCGGTGGAGTTATGTTCGGCGCAAAATCAGTCACTGATAAATGCTTCTAAAACTTGAAAATGATTAACGGTTTACCGTTTGTTGATAGAGGAGGGAATACGGATGCGTACCACCTATATGGCGAAACCCAATGAAGTGGAACGGAAGTGGTATGTGGTTGATGCCAAAGGCAAAACCTTGGGTCGTTTGGCATCGGAAGTTGCGGCATTGCTTCGCGGAAAACATAAGCCTGAGTTTACCCCGCATGTCGATACCGGGGATTTCGTGATTGTGATCAATGCAAGTCAAATTGAATTGACCGGTAAAAAATGGAACAAAAAGATCTATTACCGCCATTCCCGTTATCCGGGCGGATTGAAAGCGACTCCGGCACACGAAATGCGTGACAAACATCCGGAACGTATGATCGAATTGGCAGTCAAAGGAATGCTTCCAAAAGGAAGCCTTGGTCGCAAGCAACTCAAAAAATTAAAAGTATATGCAGGTTCCGAGCATCCTCATCAGGCACAACAGCCGGTTGAGTGGGAACTGCGTGGATAATAAAAGGAGGTAACCGATTTGGCACAAGTTCAATTTTACGGAACCGGTCGCCGTAAGGAATCGGTCGCTCGAGTTCGCCTCGTTGCCGGAGATGGACGAATCGTGATCAACGGCCGCAGCATTGATGATTATTTTGGTTTGGAAACCTTGAAAGCCATTGTTCGCCAACCGTTGGTGCTGACGGATACACAAGATCGTTATGATGTTCTGGTCAATGTTCATGGCGGCGGCTTCACAGGACAAGCCGGAGCCATTCGTCACGGAATTGCACGGGCTTTGTTGAAAGTTGATCCGGAACTTCGTCCAGCTTTGAAAAAAGCCGGTTTCCTGACACGTGACCCACGGATGAAAGAGCGTAAAAAATACGGTCTCAAAGGCGCTCGCCGTGCACCCCAATTCTCCAAACGTTAAGCTTTATATCTCAACGTTTACAAGGCCCTTTCCCGAATTGTCCGGGAAAGGGTTTTTTACATTCAAACCAAAACGAAGAAACACTGCTCCTTTTTGGAATCAGTGCTTCTTCGTTTTTCATGTGCGCAAAATGGTCTCCATTGATTTTCCACGGGCCAACTCATCGATCAGTTTATCCAAGTAGCGAATTTCCTGCATTGTTGGTTCTTCGATGTCTTTCACCCGGACACCGCAGATCACCCCTTTGATCAAGAACCGCAAAGGATTCAATTGAGGAGCTTCCAAAAAGAAGGTCTCAAGGTCAGTTTGTTTTTCCAAGTGCGCCTCTAATTCTTCTTGGCGTTATCCTGTCAACCAACGGATGATTTCATCGACTTCTTCTTTGGTTTGTCCTTTTTTTCTCCGCTTTTTTTTACATACAGGGGATCAATTTTTGAAAAACTCATTTGGTAAATCCGGGGTTTGTTCATCATTGATTCTCCTTTTGCGATATATGGGGAAACGGAGGGAAGTCGGTGATGGACACTTAAGAGAAAGAGGCCTGTGGGTGAAATAACCATCCATACGCCTCTTTCACAACGGGATTATTTGTTTTTCAGCGTGGAAATATATTCGTTTACCACATGATACACAAGGTTTCAGCGGTATCAAGGTGGTATTTTCCCGCGTTTGTCTTATTGTTGGACATACCCAAGAACGGAACCCCATAGGCATCGGCAATTTGCGCGGCGGAGGCGCTTTCCATTTCCTCGACGGAGGTTCCGTATTTTTCATGATACTATTGGATCCGGTTCACCTCATTGTTCCAAAGGTCGGCCGAACCGATGGTGCCTTCCACCACTTTGCCGTTTTTGTATTTGTCTTTGACGGACAGAGCCGCTTTCAGCAATTTCGGATCGTCTTCATAATAACGGATCTTTTCCGCGCTCTTGACTTCCCCGGCACTGCCTTCCGAGGCCATCTGGTCCATCGGTTTCCATGTGAATGGATCGGTTCCTTGGTTGATGATGGCAACAGGATGGTACTTCTCGATGGCCAAGGCGGTGGCAGCCGCCGTGTTTTCCATTCCTTTTCCGGTTTTTACGACAATGGCCGCAGCATGGATGAAAGCGAATAAAAATTCGGTTTGGATTGAAAATAGGGGTGAATCCATTTTCAAAGGAGGAGCTTGATTTGTCTGGGAAAGATGATATGAATCATAAAATCGTTCGCGGAATACTGACCACCCGCCAAGGGCATCCGGTTTTTGACAATCAAAACATTAAAACGATTGGAAACCGGGGACCGGCAACCCTTGAAAATTATCATTTCATCGAAAAGATCTCTCACTTTGACCGGGAAGAAGTTCCGGAACGGGTGGTGCATGCACGTGGCACCGGAGCATTTGGATATTTTGAAACCTACGGGAAAGTAGGGGATGAACCGGTTGAAAAGTATACCCGTGCCAAAGTGTTTTCCGGAGCGGGAAAAAGAACCCCCGTATTGGTTCGTTTTTCCACCGTGGCCGGTGCAAAAGGATCACCGGAAACAGCCAGGGACCCACGCGGATTTGCAGTGAAAATGTATACGGAGGATGGGAACTGGGACTTGGTCGGGAACAATCTTAAAATTTTCTTTATCCGTGATCCCATGAAATTTCCGGACATGATTCACGCTTTTAAACCGGATCCTGTTTCCAATGTGCCAAATCCTCAACGGATGTTTGATTTTGTTGCCCGTTCACCGGAATCCATTCACATGATTACGTTTCTCTTTTCCCCATGGGGGATTCCCGCAACATACCGGCACATGCAAGGTTCCGGGGTAAATACGTACAAATGGGTCAATGACAAAGGAAAAGCGGTTCTGGTGAAGTATCACTGGGAACCAAAACAAGGAATCCGAAACCTGACGCAGGAAGAGGCGGAAAAAATCCAGGCGAAAAACGTGGAACATGCGACACAAGATCTGTATGAAGCCATCGAGCGGGGAGATTATCCCGAATGGGAGTTGTTTGTCCAAATCATGGAGGACGGGTACCATCCCGAACTTGATTTTGATCCACTGGATGTCACAAAGCTTTGGCCGGAGGATCAGTTCCCGTGGCTGCCAGTCGGCCGGCTTGTGCTAAACCGAAACCCGGTGGACTTTCATGCAGAGATTGAACAGGCGGCGTTCGGAACCGGAGTGCTGGTGGACGGAATGGATTTTTCCGACGATAAAATGTTGCAAGGACGCACGTTCTCTTATTCGGACACCCAGCGTTACCGCATCGGGGCCAACTATTTACAATTACCGGTGAATGCCCCGAGGGTTCCGATCCGAACCAATCAGCACCGGGGTCAAATGGATCGCCGTGACCCCCGTGAATCCGGTGGAAATCCGCATATCAATTACGAACCTTCTTTGCTGGGGGGGCTGGAAGAAGCCGCCAGAGAAGGAAGCGTTCCGCATCAGCCGATGTACAATGCAGCCGCAATGAGTGCACCGATTGAGCGTACAAACGATTACGGACAAGCGGGACAGACATACCGGAGTTTTGAAGACTGGGAGCGTGACGAATTGATCAAAAACTTGTCGGATGCGCTTGCGGTTTGTGACAAGCGGATTCAGGATGCAATGATTGAACACTTTACAAAGGCGGACGAAGATTACGGGCGTCGTGTGAAGAAAGGAATTGAAAAGAAAATGAAAGAGTTGGCAAAGCAAGAAAGAGAAAAAATCACGCTGCCGGGACGTGAAGCCGGACGCACCAAATTTGGCCAAGGGACGCTTTCCGCCAACCAGGCAACCAAAGAAGCCGTGCAGAAAAGCCATGAAGCGGATCCTTACTGATGGCTTCGGAAAGATGGAAATCAGGGGAACGTATTAAAAGAACTTCCTTGCTCCAAAGGAGTTCCCTTTGATTTCTCATGAAGAATGGCGATTTGTCTCAACCACGCAAAAGTTTTTTCAGCCGAAAAACAGCGCATTCCCTCTTTGACAAGGTAATCGGCTTTTTGGAAACCGTCAGGCAAAGGCTTTTCCGCCAGATAAGGAATCGCCACACAATACATTCCGGCCCGTTTGGCGGCCTCAACCCCGTATGGGGAATCCTCCACCACCAAACAGTGTTCCGGGCGGATGGCGAGCTGTCTGGCGGCTTCCAAAAACACATCCGGTTCCGGCTTGCCTTTCTTGACATTTTCCGAAGAAACCACCGCATCGAAGAAAGGGGACAACCGGGTCACCGACAAGATCTCCTCAATGATGTCCGGTGAAGACCCCGAAACCAGGGCCAATGGAACCTTGTTTTCCTGAAGGATGTGCAAAAACTTTTTCATTACAGGAAAAACGTGTGTAAACCCTGTTCTTTTTCTCGATCAACACATCGACGGGATCTGAAAAAGGGTACTTTTTATTCAAATCTTCCAGCATTTCTTTTGTGCTAATGCCCACATACGGCTTTTTCATCTCAAAGTCAAAACCGGTGATTCCGTATTCCGCCAACAACTTTTTCTCCGCTTCAAAATAATTGGGCTCGCTGTCAATCAGTGTGCCATCCAAGTCAAAAATTACCGCTTGAATCCCCGACATTGCATTTCCCTCCTCACGGCATAAAACAAAAAATTGAGAGACGGTTTTATCATTAAATTCTTCTTCAAACAAAAGGTTTCTGTGTGGAACATCGGTGTTTGTTCTTTGTTAAAGCAGGAATACCTTCATGATTTTTCGGGGATTTATTAAGTAAAACGCATAAAGGAGTTTGCTTTTCGCCATGTTTGACGCGTTTTATGCTCTTCATCCGGTGATGCAGGCTTTGATTGCCACGTTGTTCACCTGGTTCATGACCGCATTGGGAGCTTCTCTGGTTTTTTTTACCAAGACGTTCAACGAAAAGTTGATGGACAGCATGTTGGGGTTTGCAGGAGGCGTGATGATTGCCGCCAGTTATTGGTCGCTGTTGTCCCCGGCCATTGAAATGTCCCGGGGCCATGCGATTGCCGATTGGTTCCCGGCGGCAACCGGTTTTATGGCCGGCGGGTTTTTTTTGGGGGCCATCGATAAAATATTGCCCCATCTCCACCCAAACGCGCCCCTCGGCCAAGCGGAAGGTTATTTTTCAAAGGAAGTGAAAAAAAGCACCTTGTTGGTGCTTGCCATCACGTTGCACAACATTCCCGAGGGACTGGCGGTGGGGGTTGCTTTCGGCTCCATCGCAGGCGGGGGAACGGAAGCTTCTCTGGCAGCCGCCGTGACACTTGCCGTCGGGATTGGAATCCAAAATTTCCCCGAAGGAATTGCGGTTTCCATGCCGCTCAGGGGAGAAGGAATGTCCCGCAGAAAGAGTTTTTTCTACGGACAGTTCTCGGGAATGGTTGAACCCGTTGCCGCCGTCATCGGCGCATTTTTTGTCACGTTCATCGGGTCGCTGTTGCCCTATGCCTTAGGTTTTGCGGCGGGCGCGATGATCTTTGTGGTGGCGGAAGAAGTGATTCCAAGCTCGCAGGAAAGAGGGAATAAAGACCTGGCCTCCATGAGCTTGATGGTCGGTTTTGTTGTGATGATGATTTTGGATGTCACTTTCGGCTGAGCCAGGATGGTTTGCCCGGAATCCACAGAGGTTGGATCCGCTTTTCTTTCCGGAGGCAATCTGCTGTTCTTTCCCGGTTCTTGTTTTTTCTTACATTTCTTTGTCAAGAATGAAGAAAAAGAGAGTTTGGACAAAGGAGCAAACCACCGGTGGCACAAATTTTTTACTGGGATGAATGGCAGATTAAAAGAGAAGAACAAATTCGGTTAAAAGCATTGAATCAGTTTCCCTGGTCCCAATTGAAAAAAATCAAGGAAGATTTTGTAGACCCGTTTACCCATTATTGGCCCGAGTTGCGCAAAATTATGTTGTTGGAATTGGTGTACCGCATGGTTTTTGAATCATATGCGGCCGGGATGATCGAGCGGAAAAAGGCGGGGAGGCGAAAAGTGACGTTTTCCCAACCGGTTGATGCTGCTTCCCGTACTCCCCAAAACAACCAACCGGAGCAGAAAACGATTTCTCTGTCCGAATCGCTTTGCCTGATCGTCACCCAAAACGACCCGGTGGATGTTTTTATCACCAACCGCGAAAAAATATGCCGCCAATTGACGGATCAACTGGTGAAGGAATTTTCCATCTTCCGGTGGTTGGATGAATGGAATGTGCAATCGGTGATGATTTTGCTGGAAGAATTGAGCCGCATCTGGTTCCAGCAAGGCTGGAGTGAGTGAGCGATGGTTTGTACATAACTGTCCGTTTCGCCCATATACATGAAGATAGACAGGTTTAATCAAGTGAGGCGAAATGGATGGAAAAATGGTTGAAAGAACATTGGGTGTGGGCGGGAATCGTTTTGCTTTTGCTCCTGTTGCCGGCTTTGTTTTTCATGTCGAAAAATCTTATTGTATCCACATGGTCCATGCCATTAAACGGAAAAGTCATTGTATTGGATGCCGGGCACGGGGGAGCGGACGGAGGAGCGGTCAGCGAGTCCGGGCTCATCGAAAAAGACATCACATTGCAAATGGTTTTTTATTTGCGGGATTATTTGCAAGAAGCAGGGGCCTTGGTTTATCTGACCCGGGAGAGTGACCGGGATCTGGCTTCCCCGGACACAGGCAGGCTCCGTTCCCGGAAAGCAGAGGATCTCATGCGCCGGATTCATTTGGTCAAAGAGAAAAAAGCGGATGCTTTGATCAGCATCCATTTGAATGCCATTCCTTCGCCCAGATGGTCAGGAGCCCAAACGTTCTATCATCCGGCGAAAGAAGAAAACAAAAGGCTGGCGGTTTTTATCCAGTCTGAATTGGTGAAACAGCTGGGCAACACCAAGCGTTTGGCGAAACAAAAAGGGGATGTGTATATTTTGAATCATTCCCCGGTTCCGACGGCTTTGGTGGAGGTTGGGTTTTTGTCCAACCCCGCGGAAGCCGAACTTTTGTCGCAGCCGGAGTACCAAAAAAAAGTGGCGGCATCCATTTATCTGGGGATTCTCCAATATTACACAGGAAAAGAACCACCTCCAATCGTTGATCAGTAGTGTGTTATAATGGACAAGAAATCGCTTTCGATTGAGGTGTCAGCCATGCTAACCCAGGAAAAAATATTAGAAGCATTAAAAAATGTGAAAGATCCTGAAATTAACCGAAGTCTTGTCGAATTGGACATGATTCGAAATATCCGGATAAAAGGGAAAGAAGTTTCGCTGGATGTAATTTTGACCATTCAGGGTTGCCCTTTAAAATTTAAAATCCAGGAAGATGTGGAGAAGGCCATTTATCAGCTGGGAGCCGAAAAGGTGAATGTGTGCTTCGGATCGATGACAGATGAAGAACGGCAAAAACTGGCGGCAAGTTTGCGCCAGGAAGGACAGAAAGACCGCCAGAGCCAGGTTCCCCCGTTGTTGGATCCTTCCTCCAACACGCAGTTTATCGCCGTGTCCAGCGGAAAAGGCGGTGTCGGAAAATCGACCGTGACCGTGAATCTGGCCGTGGCATTGGCCCGGAAAGGGAAAAAAGTGGGCATTATTGATGCCGATATATACGGATTCAGCGTTCCGGACATGATGGGCATCGAAACGCGTCCCGTGGTGATTGGTGAGATGATTTTGCCTGTGGAACGTTTCGGCGTGAAAGTCATGTCCATGGGATTTTTTGTTCAAGACAATTCGCCGGTGGTTTGGCGCGGACCCATGTTGGGGAAAATGCTGAGAAACTTCTTCAGTGAAGTTTACTGGGGAGACCTTGATTATTTGTTGATCGATTTGCCTCCGGGAACGGGGGACGTGGCGCTGGACATTCACCAAATGATCCCGCAAAGCAAAGAAATCCTCGTGACGACTCCCCACGCAACGGCGGCGTTTGTTGCTGCACGGGCAGGTGCCATGGCACTGAATACGACCAAACATGAGCTTCTCGGCGTCGTCGAGAACATGTCCTGGTACCAAAATAAATACGGGGAGCGGGAATACGTCTTCGGCCACGGCGGAGGCAAGAAGTTGGCCGAAGAGTTAAAAGTGGATCTGTTGGCCCAGATTCCGCTCGGGGCTCCGGAGTATAAAGACATGGATGATCCGGATTTTGCCCCGGCGATCTATGATGCCGATCACCCCAATGGCAAAAGGTACGGGGATTTGGCTGAAAAATTGTTGGAAAAGGCACCGGTTGCCGGATAACGGGAGGCGGTTTTCACCGCCTCTTCATTATTGTTGGGACTGTCCGCCTTCCTGATTGCCGCCGCCACCTTGTTCGCCTTCGTCTTCACCGCCGCCTTCTTGACTGTCTTGTTTTTTGCTTTGGGCTTGTTCACCGAGCTTTTTCTGGATGCTCGGCACTTGGATCAGTTCTTCCATGATTTTTTTGGTTTCTTCCCGGTATTGCTGGCTTTTCAGGATTTGCAGGATTTGATTGGACATTTGCGGATCTTTGAAGATCTCGATCAGCATTTTTTGATATTCCGGGTCTTTCAACAAGGTTTTCATCAGCTTTTTGTTTTGTTCTTCCGTGACCTGAAACAAATTGTTGGCCACTTCCGGCTTTTGCAAAATGGTTTCCCACTCTTTTTTCATTTTGGCATCGGTAAGGGATTGGGCCAGAGCCTTTTCCATTTCTTGCGATTTCATCATGATTTTTTGTTTGAATTCAGGCTCCTGCATCAGATCCTCCAGCACTTTTTTTCCTTCTCCCGTATGCAATACGTCCAGCGTGATTTCCTTGATTTTTTGATAATCCGGCTCGGATGGCTGGGACTGATTGGAACTGCATGATACGACCGTCAACACAGGAAGGATGATTGCTACGATCCATTTTATCTTCTGCATCTTCTTTGTTCCTCCGTTTCGCGAGCTTACTCTTTTTTAATATGCGAGTTTGCCGGAGGCTTTATGCCTGACTGTCAAATCAGAATCAATTTTGGTACAATCGGTTAAGAAAACAAAACAGGAGAGACCGTTATGACTTTAAGGAAATTGATTTATTGGTTTTTCTCGACACTGATCCTCGGATGTGTTACGGCAATTATTTTGGGTTTTCTTTTTGAACAGGCGGCGGGTGAAGTGTTGTTCGGTTCCTTGACCAGTCAGCTTTTGCTTGGCTTGACCCTGGCGGCCGTTGCGGAACTCGGCTTCTTTGCCTATCTGGTGTTTAATTGGTTGGCCAAGGGATTGTTAAGAAAAAAGACAGTTTATGACACGGTGATGCTTTTATTGATCCTGATTCTGACCGGAAATTTGCTGTACTTGAATTTCGCGAAATATCAGGGAGAAGAATTCTGGCTCCACTTGCTCGTTCCCACGGTCATTGTTTTGTCGGCCATCCTGATTGCCGGCCTGAAACAAAAGTGGACGAATCAAAGCGCATACATACCCACGCTTTTTTTTGTCATCGCCGCAACAACGATTGAAGCGATTCCTTCCATCAATCCCAAGGAAGGGGAAGTCCCGCTTCTGATCATAATGCACACGGTGTTGGTTCTTTTGGTTTGCAATGCATGGCAAATTTTGCAGCTGCACCGGTGGGTGCAACCTTCGCCCGCTGAAAGGGGGAAGAAGGGGAAGTTTGCCAAGAGCACGAAGGCCGGTGCAAAAAACACCCATAAACAGAAAAAGAAAAAATAAAGGAGTCGGTTGCCGTTCAAGCGAACGGAATCGACTCTTTTTTCATGGGGAAAACGCTGATCTTATGCTATGCTTATGTAGGTGCAACGTTATTCAACGGATTGGGTATCCACCTCGGAACCGGAGATCAATTCAGACACCGTGACAAATTCATATCCTTTCGATCGCAACCCGTCAATGATTTCCGGCAAAGCTTCGTGGGTTTGGCGACAAGAATCGCTGGCGTGCAACAAAACGATGTCTCCGGGATGGGCTTTGGTTAAAACACGTTTGACAATTTCATCTTTCCCGGGATTCATCCAGTCGCGGGAATCGGTGTCCCATTGGATGGTTTTATAACCGAGACTGTCGGCAATCTTGAGGACCCTTTTGTCAAAGTCCCCGTTCGGAAAACGGATCAGATTCGGTTTTTTGCCTGTGGCTTTTTGCAAAATCTGGTCTGCTTTTAAAATTTGAGTGCGAATTTGTTCTTCGTTGTATTGGCTGTAGTTATCATGCCGGTGACCGTGGCTTCCGATTTCATACCCCATGTTCACAATCCGTTTGACCAGGTCGGGATGGCTTTCTGCCCACGGAGAAGATAAGAAGAACGTCGCTTTTTTCAGCCCTTTTTGTTCCAAAACGTCCAAAATGGGGCCGGTGCGTTCTTCCCCCCAGCTGATATCAAAGGTTAAGGCGATTTGTTTTTTATCTGTGTCAACGCTGTAAATCGCAGACGGGCCCGGATCCAGCGGCACAAAGACCTGAATGTTTTTGTTTTCCGCATAAAAGATCCCGGCTGCAAAGAATAGAACAAGAAGGATAAGAATACTCCGTTTCAGACGTTTGCCTGAAAGCACAAGAAAAAAATTCATTGTGTCGGTCCCTCCCCCGAATCAACATCTATCCTAAATGTATGCGTGAGGACGAGGGTTATGATTGTTTGTCCATAAAAAGGAGTGGAAATATGAAAAAGTGGTGGTCCGCCATTCGTGAAGAAAGAAGATATTTTACGATGATGGCTGTCGTGTTTGTCACCAGTGCCGTGACCGGTTACTTCCAAGGGGATTCGTTGACAACCTTTCTGAAACAAGCCGGGGTGTTTGAGGAAATTGAAAAAGTGGTGCAATCCATCCAAAGTCAGCCGACGTTTTTGAATGCATTTGTCTCGATCTTTCTGAATAACTTGTTTGCCACGATGATGATCATTTTATTGGGCGCTTTGTTTTTCGGAATCTATCCCTTTTCGGCCATGCTGATGAACGGAATGCTGTTGGGAACCACCCTTCACGTCGCATCCCATGATTCGGGACAAAATCCCTGGGCCATCTTTGTCCAGTCGATCTTGCCCCATGGTATTATGGAATTGCCGGCATTGTTTATGGCTGCCGGTTTGGGGATTCATTTGGGAATGGCAGTGTTGAGGCGGGTTTTATCGGTCTTTTCAAGCGAACGGATGCAGGCCAGCATTGCTGAATGGAAAAGGATTCGAAGCCGGCTGGTGCCCAATCTTACGGCCATTGTGGTACTGCTGTTTTTAGCGGCTGTTGTTGAGGCGGCCTTGATTATATATGGAATATCCTAGGAGGAATAGAAATGAAAGTGAATGTGACATGGCAAGGAAAGATGCGGTTTGAAACGGAAACGCCGTCCGGACATACGGTGACAATGGATGCCGCACCGGAAGTCGGCGGGGAAAACAAAGGCCCCCGACCGACAGAAATGGTTTTGTCGGCAGTAGGAACCTGTTCCGCGATTGATATTGTCGATATTCTGCGGAAGATGCGTTTAAATGTGGAAGGATTCGCAATGGAGGTGGAAGGGGAACGGGCAGAAGATCATCCCCGCCGCTTCACCAAAGTGCACATGCATTATGTGTTAAAAGGGGATCTTCCCGAAGAAAAAGTCCGTCGGGCTGTACAGCTTTCCGTTGAGAAGTATTGCTCGGTTTCCAATTCATTAAATGCCCGGATCTCTTCCAGTTTTGAAATCAATGGGAAAAGATATGAAATGGATTGAGTTGGCCGCTTGGTCGCGGGGATTTTGAGGTCCCCGCCATTTTTTTCGATTTTATTTTTAAAAAAGTGTTGACTTATGTCGGTGAAGGTGATAATATCGTATTTGTCGCCGCGAGAGAGCGGCAAACATAAAGCGAAATGAAGTGTTCCTTGAAAACTGAAGAGTGAAGACATGACTCGTTAATTCTTGAGAGTTCACATCAAACTTTTTTGGAGAGTTTGATCCTGGCTCAGGATGAACGCTGGCGGCGTGCCTAATACATGCAAGTCGAGCGGGAGAATCATCCTTCGGGATGAGGATCCAGCGGCGAACGGGTGAGTAACACGTGGGCAACCTGCCCGCAAGACCGGGATAACTCCGGGAAACCGGGGCTAATACCGGATAGGCCATTTCCCCGCATGGGGAAAAGGGGAAAGGCGGCTTCGGCTGTCACTTGCGGATGGGCCCGCGGCGCATTAGCTGGTTGGTGAGGTAACGGCTCACCAAGGCGACGATGCGTAGCCGACCTGAGAGGGTGATCGGCCACACTGGGACTGAGACACGGCCCAGACTCCTACGGGAGGCAGCAGTAGGGAATTTTCCGCAATGGGCGAAAGCCTGACGGAGCAACGCCGCGTGAGTGAGGACGGCCTTCGGGTTGTAAAACTCTGTTCTTGAGGAAGAATTCCTTCCAGGCGAACAGCCTGGAAGGTTGACGGTACTCAAGGAGAAAGCCCCGGCTAACTACGTGCCAGCAGCCGCGGTAATACGTAGGGGGCGAGCGTTATCCGGAATTATTGGGCGTAAAGCGCGCGCAGGCGGCTGATTAAGTCAGGTGTGAAAGGCTGCGGCTCAACCGCAGAGCGGCACCTGAAACTGGTCAGCTTGAGTGCAGGAGAGGGGAGCGGAATTCCCGGTGTAGCGGTGGAATGCGTAGAGATCGGGAGGAACACCAGTGGCGAAGGCGGCTCTCTGGCCTGTAACTGACGCTGAGGCGCGAAAGCGTGGGGAGCAAACAGGATTAGATACCCTGGTAGTCCACGCCGTAAACGATGAGTGCTAGGTGTTGGGGGGCTACGCCCCTCAGTGCCGAAGGTAACCCATTAAGCACTCCGCCTGGGGAGTACGGCCGCAAGGCTGAAACTCAAAGGAATTGACGGGGGCCCGCACAAGCGGTGGAGCATGTGGTTTAATTCGAAGCAACGCGAAGAACCTTACCAGGGCTTGACATCCCGCTGACCCCTCCAGAGATGGAGGTTTCCTTCGGGACAGCGGTGACAGGTGGTGCATGGTTGTCGTCAGCTCGTGTCGTGAGATGTTGGGTTCAGTCCCGCAACGAGCGCAACCCTTGTCGTTAGTTGCCAGCATTTCGGATGGGCACTCTAACGAGACAGCCGGTGAAAGCCGGAGGAAGGTGG
This sequence comes from Thermoactinomyces vulgaris, assembly GCF_005886755.1. NCBI lineage: Bacteria > Bacillati > Bacillota > Bacilli > Caryophanales > Thermoactinomycetaceae > Thermoactinomyces > Thermoactinomyces vulgaris. The sequence goes on along the minus strand of NZ_CP039710.1, from coordinate 21,571 downwards.
GGATGACGTCAAATCATCATGCCCCTTATGTCCTGGGCTACACACGTGCTACAATGGCTGGTACAAAGGGCAGCGAACCCGCGAGGGGGAGCCAATCCCAAAAAGCCAGTCTCAGTTCGGATCGCAGGCTGCAACTCGCCTGCGTGAAGCCGGAATCGCTAGTAATCGCGGATCAGCATGCCGCGGTGAATACGTTCCCGGGCCTTGTACACACCGCCCGTCACACCACGAGAGTTTGCAACACCCGAAGTCGGTGAGGCAACCTTTTAGGAGCCAGCCGCCGAAGGTGGGGCAGATGATTGGGGTGAAGTCGTAACAAGGTATCCCTACCGGAAGGTGGGGATGGATCACCTCCTTTCTAAGGAGCTCATTTCGAGCAAAAACGTTTCAAAGAGTCATGTCTCACACTCTTTAGTTTTGAAGGAATACGAAGGAATACACGGAAACCTCTGTTATCAAAAGATAACAGAGGTTTTTTGTTTTTTTCTTTGCAGGGGAAGAAATTCCGTTTAAAATAAACAAATAGAAATATTATAGAAAGTGGAGAGGAAAAACTGAATGGTTGAAGTCTTGAATACTGACTGGGGCAACGTGTTGCGGGAAGAGTTTGAAAAGCCGTATTTTGAAAAACTGTGGAAATTTGTGATGGAAGAGTATCAAGAGCAGGTTGTTTATCCGAAAAAAGAAGATATTTTTTCTGCATTGCAATTAACTTCTTACCAGGATACAAAAGCGGTGATCCTTGGCCAGGATCCTTATCACGGTCCGGGACAAGCGCACGGGCTCAGCTTTTCCGTGAAACCAGGCGTAAAATTACCGCCTTCTTTGAAAAACATCTTTAAAGAATTGAATGATGATCTGGGTTATGATATTCCAAATCACGGCTATTTGGAAAAATGGGCGAAACAAGGGGTTCTGATGTTAAACACGGTGCTCACGGTGAGAGAGAAAAAGCCGAATTCACATAAAGGGAAAGGCTGGGAACAATTTACCGATCAAGTGATAAAAAAACTGAATGAACGTGAAAAGCCGGTTGTTTTTATTTTATGGGGAAGACATGCCCAAGAGAAGAAAAAATGGATCGATACCAAGCGGCATTATGTGATTGAGTCGGCGCATCCCAGTCCTTTTTCTGCCCGGAAAGGTTTTTTTGGAAGCAAACCTTTTTCTAAAACCAATGAGATATTACAAAAAATAAATGAGGATCCCATTGATTGGGAAATTCCTTCCTTATAGCCAGTAATCCGCCAGTTTTCTGGCGGATTTTCATTTGCTGGCAACAATTTTTTATAGGAAATAAAAAAGAACAAAAAAAGGGTTGCATTTATTTTTTATGCATGATATATTACTAAATGTCGCCGCGAGGCGATGGAAACAATGAAAAAACGACGCACCTTGAAAATGAGATATGGAAGAAGCAAGACGAGGTTGAAGAAGCTCGTTTGACGAGAATCTTCACACGTCGCTTGTCAAGTTGCAATCACCGGGAGAAGTAATCTCCAAGAGAGCCAGTAGGGTAAGCTACTAAGGGCACACGGTGGATGCCTTGGCGCCAGGAGCCGATGAAGGAC
>NZ_CP039710.1:0-12500 GCF_005886755.1 Thermoactinomyces vulgaris | reverse complement strand
CGACACAGGTAGGCGAGGAGAGAATCCTAAGGTGCTCGGGAGAACTCTCGTTAAGGAACTCGGCAAAATGACCCCGTAACTTCGGGAGAAGGGGTGCCCCGTTAGGGTCTTCGGGCCCGAGGGGGCCGCAGTGAAGAGGCCCAGGCGACTGTTTAGCAAAAACACAGGTCTCTGCAAAGCCGCAAGGCGAAGTATAGGGGCTGACGCCTGCCCGGTGCTGGAAGGTTAAGGGGAAGAGTTAGCTCACGCGAAGCTCTGAACCGAAGCCCCAGTAAACGGCGGCCGTAACTATAACGGTCCTAAGGTAGCGAAATTCCTTGTCGGGTAAGTTCCGACCCGCACGAAAGGCGTAACGATCTGGGCGCTGTCTCAACGAGAGACCCGGTGAAATTGTACTACCAGTGAAGATGCTGGTTACCCGCGACAAGACGGAAAGACCCCGTGGAGCTTTACTGCAGCCTGATATTGAATCCGGGTACGGCTTGTACAGGATAGGTGGGAGTCTGCGAAGCCGGAGCGCCAGCTTCGGTGGAGACGCCGGTGGGATACCACTCTGGCCGTATCGGGGTTCTAACTCGCCGCCGTCATCCGGCGGGAGGACCGTGTCAGGTGGGCAGTTTGACTGGGGCGGTCGCCTCCTAAAAGGTAACGGAGGCGCTCCAAGGTTCCCTCAGCGCGGTTGGAAATCGCGCCCTCAGAGTGCAAAGGCAGAAGGGAGCTTGACTGCGAGACCTACAAGTCGAGCAGGGACGAAAGTCGGACTTAGTGATCCGGTGGTTCCGTGTGGATGGGCCATCGCTCAACGGATAAAAGCTACCCCGGGGATAACAGGCTTATCTCCCCCAAGAGTCCACATCGACGGGGAGGTTTGGCACCTCGATGTCGGCTCATCGCATCCTGGGGCTGAAGTAGGTCCCAAGGGTTGGGCTGTTCGCCCATTAAAGCGGTACGCGAGCTGGGTTCAGAACGTCGTGAGACAGTTCGGTCCCTATCTGTCGCGGGCGCAGGAAATTTGAGAGGAGCTGTCCTTAGTACGAGAGGACCGGGATGGACGCACCTCTGGTGTACCAGTTGTTCCGCCAGGAGCACCGCTGGGTAGCCAAGTGCGGAAGGGATAAGCGCTGAAAGCATCTAAGCGCGAAGCCCCCCTCAAGATGAGATTTCCCATTCCCTTCGTGGAAGTAAGACCCCTTGTAGATGACAAGGTAGATCGGTCCGGGGTGTAAGCACAGCAATGTGTTCAGCTGACGGATACGAATCGGTCGAGGGCTTTCCCTACTACTTCTCACGGTTGCTTTGCTTCTTCCATCCTCATTTCATGGTGATATAAAAACACTTGACGATATAGTTTGGAATGTATATAATAATTGATGTCTTTTCTTTGAACGTTCCTCAGTAGCTCAATGGTAGAGCGCCCGGCTGTTAACCGGTAGGTTGCAGGTTCGAGTCCTGCCTGAGGAGCCATGATAAGCTTCCTTAGCTCAGTTGGCAGAGCGCTTCCATGGTAAGGAAGAGGTCACCAGTTCGAGCCTGGTAGGAAGCTCCAGACTTGGCCCGTTGGTGAAGCGGTTTAACACACCAGCCTTTCACGCTGGCATGCAGGGGTTCGAATCCCCTACGGGTCACCAAAACGGACGCTTAGCTCAGCTGGGAGAGCATCTGCCTTACAAGCAGAGGGTCGGCGGTTCGATCCCGTCAGCGTCCACCATATATGGAGGGATACCAAAGTGGTCAACTGGGGCGGACTGTAAATCCGCTGGCTTTGCCTTCGTAGGTTCGAATCCTACTCCCTCCACCACATATATAACATACGCTGGGGAATAGCCAAGCGGTAAGGCAACGGACTTTGACTCCGTGATGCGCAGGTTCGAATCCTGCTTCCCCAGCCAGGTTGTGAGCCATTAGCTCAGTTGGTAGAGCACCTGACTTTTAATCAGGGTGTCGAAGGTTCGAGTCCTTCATGGCTCACCAATATAATGCGGAAGTGGCTCAGGGGTAGAGCATCGCCTTGCCAAGGCGAGGGTCGCGGGTTCGAATCCCGTCTTCCGCTCCATATGCGGGTGTAGTTCAGTGGTAGAACATCGGCCTTCCAAGCCGAATGCGAGGGTTCGATTCCCTTCACCCGCTCCAAGATAGCGTTCCTCAGTAGCTCAATGGTAGAGCGCCCGGCTGTTAACCGGTAGGTTGCAGGTTCGAGTCCTGCCTGAGGAGCCATTTATTTGCCATCTTGGCCCGTTGGTGAAGCGGTTTAACACACCAGCCTTTCACGCTGGCATGCAGGGGTTCGAATCCCCTACGGGTCACCAAAACGGACGCTTAGCTCAGCTGGGAGAGCATCTGCCTTACAAGCAGAGGGTCGGCGGTTCGATCCCGTCAGCGTCCACCATATATGGAGGGATACCAAAGTGGTCAACTGGGGCGGACTGTAAATCCGCTGGCTTTGCCTTCGTAGGTTCGAATCCTACTCCCTCCACCACATATATAACATACGCTGGGGAATAGCCAAGCGGTAAGGCAACGGACTTTGACTCCGTGATGCGCAGGTTCGAATCCTGCTTCCCCAGCCAGGTTGTGAGCCATTAGCTCAGTTGGTAGAGCACCTGACTTTTAATCAGGGTGTCGAAGGTTCGAGTCCTTCATGGCTCACCAATATATGCGGAAGTGGCTCAGGGGTAGAGCATCGCCTTGCCAAGGCGAGGGTCGCGGGTTCGAATCCCGTCTTCCGCTCCAGAGTAAAAACCTTCATTGTATAATTTTACAATGAAGGTTTTTTTGTTTTTTGGAATCCGGGCGTTTCTCTTTATGGGAACGATCCGCTCGCTACTCATCCGGCATTCTCACTTCCAAACGTCCACCACTTATTACGAAACAGCTTTGTTGCTATTTGGAACGTCCCTCCAAAGATGTATGCCGGTTTGGAGCAGCGAAGAATCATGAAAAAGAGAATATAAAAATGAATGAAACGTCTTTTTATGTGAACGGGACGAGGCATCCAAGATGAACCATGATCGCCGATCATGGTTGTTTTTTTTGCTTTTGCTTGAGTTTGAGCATAGATTTATGTCCATTCGTTCACACTAAAATATATGGGAAATATGATTATATAAAATATAAAAATGAATAATTATACAATACATTTATATTTTTTGCAATATTTTTTTGTTTCATTTTTAAGGGTGTGTTAAAATAGCGTTGTCGATGATATAGAACACAAAGGGGTTATGTTTAAATGAAGCAAAAATCCATAACATTGATCGGCATGCCGATGGATTTGGGCCAAGGACGTCGCGGTGTGGATATGGGCCCCAGTGCGATTCGTTATGCATCTGCACAGTCATTGTTGGAATCTTTGGGATATGATGTGGAAGATCTGGGCGATTTGTCCATTCCGACGCCCGAGTCCCGTCATCAGGGAGATCCGAAGTTGAAGTATTTAAATGAAGTTTGCCAAGCTTGTGAAAATTTGGCGGATGCTGTTTTTGATGTCATGAAACGAAAGCGTTTTCCTGTGGTTCTTGGAGGAGATCACAGTATTGCGATCGGAACTGTGGCCGGTGCGGCAAGGCATTTTGAAAAGATGGGCGTGATTTGGTATGACGCTCATGGAGACTTGAATACAGGGGAAACTTCGCCTTCAGGGAACATTCATGGAATGCCGCTTGCTGTCAGCCTTGGAATCGGACATCCTGAACTTGTCAATATCGGGGGTTTTGCACCAAAAGTGTCTCCTGAGAACGTGGTGATTATCGGGGCACGCTCGTTGGATCCGGGGGAGCGTGAATTGATCAAAGAATTGGGAATCAAAGTTTTTACAATGCATGAAATCGACCGCATTGGAATGGCCGGAGTGATGGAAGAAGCCATCCACATTGTATCGAATGGGACCGACGGGGTTCACTTGAGTCTTGATTTGGACGGACTTGACCCGAAAGATGCCCCAGGGGTCGGAACGCCTGTGCAAGGCGGTTTGACCTATCGTGAAAGCCATTTGGCCATGGAAATGTTGGCCGAAGCGGATATTTTAACTTCTGCCGAGTTTGTGGAGGTTAATCCCATTCTTGATCAGGGGAACCAGACTGCCAAAGTGGCTGTTGCGTTGATGGGGTCTGTTTTTGGGCAAAAAATTTTATGATATAGATTTTGCTTCAGATTGAAAGGAGCTGTGACCTGCCGGGTTGCAGCTTTTTTCGTGGCGTTTGGATTTATGAATACTGAGCATCGCATCGCCTGCCAATTTTTTGGAAAATGTCAAGGGAGTTTATAACGGCAGGGACGGAAAGTGCTGGAAGAATCTCTTTGATTTGGGTTGCCGGACAGGAAGTGTTATATTAATGGTGAAACGGAATGTGTAATCCGCCGCAAAGACCCGGGCAGCGGAGAAGACGGGATTTGAAAAAAACGGGATTCGGAACAATATTTTTGTCCGTTTACGAAAAAATAAAAAGAGATGAACTACCGAATGGATGGTTTAAATGGAGGGGCTTGATGCAGTCATTGGCTGAGGTAAAAAATTATCTGAGTGATGTTGTAGACATTTTGATTGTCAGTTATGTGATTTATCATTTGCTTAAATTGATGCGGGGAACCCGGGCTGTTCAATTATTAAAAGGGATCACCGTATTACTGGTCATATGGCTGATCAGTAATGAATTTGAACTGAAAACGTTGGAGTTTTTTATTGAAAATTTCTTTTCCGTGGGACTCATTGCCGTCATTGTTATTTTTCAGCCGGAGTTGCGAAGGGCGTTGGAACAACTGGGGCGAGGTTATTTTTTGGGGAGAAGCAGTCAGGTGGAAGACCAAATTGCAACCAAAATTGTCAGCGAAGTGACCAAAGCCGTTGTTCAACTCGCAAAACAGAAAATCGGCGCATTGATTGTGATCGAAAAAGATACCGGATTGTCTGATTACATTGAAACCGGAACTGTTCTGGAAGCCCGGTTGAGTGCGGAGTTGCTCAAAAATATTTTTATTCCGAAAGCACCGCTTCACGACGGGGCGGTGATTATCCGGGGAGAATCCGTGATGGCGGCCGGGTGTTACCTGCCGCTCAGCGAAAATCCCTACATCAGCAAAGATCTGGGCACCAGGCACCGGGCGGGAATCGGATTAAGTGAAGTGACCGATGCTGTGGTTGTGATCGCATCCGAAGAAACCGGACAAATTTCTCTGGCTTACCAGGGCGAATTGGAGCGGAATTTGAGCGAGGACGAATTGGTGTCGCGTTTATACGAATTGCTGAAACCCCCGGAAAAGTTCTCAACCGTCTTCTGGATGCGTAAGGAAAAGGAAGAGGGGAAGGAGAAAGATGAATAAATGGCTGGAAAATGATTTGGTGTTGCGCATCGTTTCCTTATTGCTGGCCGTCATGTTGTGGCTGACCGTGACCGATCATTCCTTTTCTTCCTTTTCAGTCAAGGAAAGCATGACCATTCGGGATGTGACGGTTCAGGTAAAATACGACAAGGAACAATTTGAACTGACAGGGCATCCTCCCAAAGTGGAATTGCAGTTATATGGAGACAAGCGGTCATTGGAGAATGTCCCGGGAACTTACCGCTTGTTTGTGGATGCGAACGAAGTGGGGGAAGGGGAACACCGTCTTCCCGTGCAGATCGAAGGATTGCCCCTTGGCGTCAAAGGAAAAGTAAAGCCGGAACGGGTTTCTGTGACTTTAAAACAGAAAGTGCAGAAAGAAATGACGGTGCAAACGGATGTGATTGGCAACGTTCCGGACGGTTTACATATCAATAAACCGGTTGTCACCCCTCAACGGGTGTTGATCCGGGGAACCGAAAGCCGCTTGGACCAAGTCAAAGCGGTGAAGGCCGTTGTGTATTTGTCAGGACAAACCCAAACACTCAAGAAAGTTGTCCGGCTGCAGGCATATGGTGACAATGGACTGGTTCAACAAGTGGAGATTTCTCCAAGCGTCGTTACGGTGGAAGTGCCCATCAGCATTCCCCACAAGCAGGTTCCGCTTTCGATTGATGTGAAAGAGCCGCCGCCCGCGGGATACGCGGTGGAAAGCATACGGGCCAGCCAAGACCAAGTGACGGTCTACGGTTTTAATGAATATCTTGAAAACCTTCAATATTACATCGGCCCGGAGCTGGACTTGAGAAATGCCCGGAAAGATTTCAAACGGACCATGCCGGTTCCGATCCGGGAAGGCGCAATCAAAGTGGAGCCCAAGGAGATAGAGATTTATGTTAAAATGGTTTCTGCCAAGGAAAAGACGTTGGAAGATGTTCCGCTTACTGTGACGGGGCAGGAAGAGAAACAAAAAATTGATATTCTCTCACCCAACGGAGGAAACATGAATATCACTCTTTCAGGGGCACCGAAAAACTTGACGGGGCTCAATCAATCGGACATCAAAGCGGTCATTGATGTTTCAGGTTTGTCGGAAGGAATTCATGAAGTACCAATCCGGTTTATTTTGCCTGACTTTATCCAAGTTGCCGAACAGAACAATTTAAAGGCAAAGATCAGGATTCGTGATAGCGAATAATGGTTCTTGATGATTGAGGAGGAGAAAACATGGGTAAATATTTTGGAACCGATGGAGTACGGGGAGTAGCGAATCAAGGGTTAACACCTGAATTAGCCTTCCGCCTCGGACGTTACGGAGCCTATGTGCTGACCAAGGGAAAAAAGCGCCCGAAAATTGTTGTGGGAATAGATACACGATTGTCAGGGGAAATGTTGGAATCCGCGCTCATCAGCGGAATGCTTTCCATCGGATGTGATGTTTTTCGGTTGGGTGTCATCACAACCCCCGGTGTCGCCTTTTTGACCCGTCATTTTGAAGCAGATGCCGGGGTGATGATTTCCGCATCCCATAATCCCTTTGAAGATAATGGAATCAAATTTTTTGGAGCCGATGGCTATAAATTGTCGGATGAAACGGAAGCAGAGATTGAAGCGTTATTGGATCGAGAAGTTGACAACCTGCCTCGCCCCGTCGGGGAAGGAATCGGCCGTGTCACGGATCATCACGATGCGGCGCAAATCTATTTGGAACATTTGAAACAAACCATTGACACGGATTTGTGCGGAATGCATATTGTGGTGGATTGTGCCAACGGAGCCGCTTATGAGTTGGCACCGATGTTGCTGAGGGATCTGGGGGCGGATGTGACCACCATTTTTGCCCATCCCGACGGCGTCAACATCAATGTGAATTGCGGCTCGACGCATCCGGAGCGTTTGCAGGAGGAAGTTTTAAAACAACAAGCGCACTTGGGGCTGGCTTTTGACGGTGATGCGGACCGGTTGATTGCCGTCGATGAAAAGGGAAATGTGGCGGACGGCGACCAAATCATGGCCATCTGCGGAGCCTATATGAAGGAAAACGGCACCTTAAAAGGAGATACCATTGTCACCACCGTGATGAGCAACATCGGTTTCTTTAAAGCGGCGGAGAAATTGGGAATTGCCACGGAACAAACCAAAGTGGGCGACCGTTATGTGATGGAGAAAATGAGAGAAGGCGGCTATAATCTCGGCGGTGAACAATCCGGCCACATTATTTTCCTGGATCACAACACAACCGGCGATGGCATGTTGACAGCGGTTCAACTCTTACGGGTGGTGAAGGAAAAAGGGCAAACTTTGTCGGATTTGACCCGGATTATGACCAAATACCCCCAATTGCTGACCAATGTCCCCGTGAAAAACAAAGAGGGCTGGGACCAGAACAGTGCGATTCGTTCTGCGGTTGAATCCGTGGAAAAAGCTTTGGGAAATGAAGGCCGGGTATTGGTGCGCCCTTCCGGTACCGAATCGTTGATCCGTGTGATGGCGGAAGGCCCGGACGAAGAGTTATTGAAGAAATATGTGAATCAAATTGCGGAAGAAGTCCGCAACCAATTGAATTAAAAAATAACCGTAAGAAGAAGCCCTGTTTCCCGTAGAAAGACAGAGGAACAGGGCTTATCCATTTTTCCGGTTTTTGGTTTGGATCTTTACGTTCATATTTTTTTCTTTTATATTTTGGAAAAATGTTATTTTTCATCATAAATAGCTGAAATCATTCTTTATAATAGAAGTAAGATGCGGATAAATCTTATTTTTAAATTTTGGCGGGATCATTTTTAACCCGGCACTTTACACAGAAAGCATCTTTGCATACCATAGTTACATGAGTGATTTTCCATTGGATAAAGCATCATTTTAAGGAGGTGATGAATGGAAGCAGGGGGAATCTCACGGATGCATCAAAAGTTTGCCGTAAAGCGCCTGGACTGCAGAGGAGACGTGGATCTGCAGTTGACGAGGAGGAGGAGTATCGAGTGATCGGCGGATACCTCCCGGCTTCGCATCAAAGCCGAGGAATCGCGACACAAAACAGCGGGGTGACCCGTTGTACAAAAGTTGCGATATGATGCTAAGAGAGGTCGGTTGGATACAAAAAATAGAAAAAAGAGAAAGCATGGAAATGATGATGAACGGGTCAAAGACAGACAGACTTTGGATACCCGTGGTTCGTCATTGTTTCTGCAAATTTCAGGGGGTATTCACATATGTGCGGAATTGTTGGATATATTGGCTCCAAAGAGGCTCAAAATCTGTTGCTTGAAGGTTTGAGCAAATTGGAATATCGCGGATATGATTCGGCCGGTCTGGCGGTTTACAACGGGGAAACGATTGGTGTGCAAAAAAACGAAGGACGGCTGACCAATCTCGAAGAAAAACTCCGTGCTAAATCCCTGCCGGGTACTTTGGGGATCGGACATACCCGGTGGGCGACACACGGGAAGCCTTCAGACCAAAACTCCCATCCCCATACGGACCAAACGGGTCGTTTTGCGGTGGTTCATAACGGGATTATCGAAAACTACATTGAATTGAAAGAAGAATTGATCGCCAAAGGATTTACCTTTGAATCCGAAACGGACTCGGAAGTGGTGGCCAAACTGCTGGCTGACATGTGGAACGGCGACTTGGTTTCCACTGTGCGGGACGTGGTGGCCCGCTTGGAAGGGGCCTATGCCTTGGGGATTATCAGCGAATTGGAACCGGATAAATTGGTGGCTGTTCGCCAGGCAAGCCCTCTGATTGTCGGGGTCGGCGAATCGGAAAACTTTATTGCTTCCGATATCCCGGCGATTTTGCAGCACACCCGCGATGTGTACATTTTGGAAGACGGGGAAATGGCTGTTCTGAAAGAAAACCAGGTGACCCTGATGAAAGTGGACGGGACGCCTGTGGAACGGGAAGTCATGAATGTCAAATGGGATATTGAAACAGCGGAAAAAGGCGGTTATGACCACTTCATGCTGAAGGAAATCCACGAACAACCCAAAGCGATCCGCGACACGTTGTCCGGTCGTCTGAAAGACGGAGAAGTGGATTTATCCAACGAAGTGAAGCTGACCAAGGAACAAATCCAAGAGATCGAAAAAATTCATTTCGTGGCTTGCGGCACGGCTTATCACGCCGGACTGGTCGGGAAATATGTGTTGGAAGATCTCGCACGGATTCCGGTGGAAGTGGATGTGGCGTCCGAATACCGGTATCGCAATCCGCTCATTACCGAAAAAACGCTGGTTGTCGTGATCAGCCAATCCGGGGAAACAGCAGATACACTGGCTGCCCTCAGGGAGGCGAAAAAGCACGGCGCGCGGGTTCTTGCCATTACGAACGTGGTTGGATCCAGCGTTTCCCGGGAAGCCGATGATGTGATCATCACCTGGGCCGGACCGGAAATCGCGGTGGCTTCCACCAAAGCCTATACTTCGCAATTGATTGCCATTTATATGCTGGGAGTTTATCTGGCTCAGGTTCGCGGTGGAAAAAGCCGCGAAGAACTGGCGGAAATTATCCGTCACTTGGAAGAATTGCCGGAAAAAGCAGAGCAGATACTCGGCCAAACCAAGGTGGTTGAACAATTTGCACGGGACATCGCCAGCCATGAACATCTCTTCTTCCTGGGACGCGGCTTGGATTATGCTGTTGCCTTGGAAGGTTCGCTTAAATTAAAAGAGATTTCCTACATTCATTCCGAAGCTTATGCGGCCGGTGAATTGAAACACGGCACCTTGGCTTTGATTGAAGAAAACATCCCGGTCATTGCGCTGGCCACCCAAAGCAGTGTCTACGAAAAGATGATCAGCAATATCCAGGAAGTCAAAGCACGTGGCGCTTATGTTCTCGGGTTTGCCGGGGAAGGAGACACGGAGATGATTAAATCCGTGGATGAAGTGATCCACATCCCGTCGACACTGGATCTTTTGGCTCCGGTATTGACGGTCATCCCGCTGCAATTGTTCGCCTACTATGCTTGCCTGGAGCGTGGCTTCGATGTGGATAAACCGCGGAATCTGGCAAAAAGCGTGACTGTGGAATAAAGAAAGGAAAATTGACGGAACGGAACCTGTTCGAACATCACCTCTTCGGTTGCCATCAACCGCAAGAGGTTATTTTTTTTATGTTCGGAGAGAAGGTTCAGGCAACTTGTCTTTTCCGCTTATAAATGATTGATTGTCAGTTTTTTCAGTGGATACGAGTGTCCATTCATGCGGAACTGGATATGGAAAGGATTCATCAAAATCTGGAGTACATCAGCAAAGGAGGGATTGAAAGATTAAAAAGGCACAGACGGAGCCAGAAGGAGAAAACCGGGCGGTTTTTGGGAAAACAGGATGCGAATTGCGTCTTATCATTTGACAAATCTTTTCTTTCTGGTTTATGATACTGATAAATATTATGTACGGAAGGGTGAACATCGGGACGATGAAGTGCTAATCCTATTTTTGAAAGCAGATGGATTGAAGGATTTTTTTTGGCAGAGAAGGAGTCTGCTTCTTTGTGCTGCCTTCAATGTGTCTTTTAAGAATAGGATTGGCATCACCCATTTTTATAAAAAGTGAATCCGGTGGTATGGATCTTTTGTCTGATGACGGTCTGTGCACCCGTGCCTTTTTTATGCCTCCTATTCTTAAAAAGATGGGAGGCTTTTTTCGTCTCCCAAAAACATAACGGTACGGAGATGATGCGGATGTTGCTGGAAGCGCGTGATTTGAAGCTGTATGTCAAAGACCGTTTGTTGTTTGACGTGAAAAGGTTATTCATTGATCACCGGGACCGGATCGGTTTGGTCGGCAAAAATGGCTGTGGAAAAACCACGTTGATCAAAACGTTGACCGGTCGGGCGGTTCCCGATCAAGGCCAAGTGATTACCCGTGCCACGGTTGAATTTTTGCCGCAGATCAAACGGCAGGATTCAACCAAAAGCGGCGGTGAGTTGGCCCGGGAATATCTTTTGCAAGCCTTGGGGAAGGAGCCGGAGATTTTGTTTTTGGATGAGCCGACCACACATTTGGACACCGGGCATATCGAATGGTTGGAAAAGAAGCTGAAAAACTGGCCGGGAGCTTTTGTGGTCGTTTCCCATGACAGGGTGTTCCTGGATACTCTTTGTACAACAATTTGGGAGATCGATGAAGGCAAGATCAAAACCTATAAAGGGAGTTATTCGGATTACGTCCGCCAAAAGGAGTTGGAAAGAGAACAACAGATCCAGGCATACGAAAAATATGCAAAAAAGAAAAGGCAGTTGGAAGAAGCGCTGCGAATGAAAGAACAAAAAGCACAGAGAGCGACCAAAACACCGAAAAAAACAAACCGGTCCGAAGCGAAGATGGCCAAACCCTACTTTGCCAAAAAACAAAAGAAACTGGAGAAAGCCAAAAAAGCCATGGAAACCCGTCTGGAAAAATTGGAGAAGGTGGAAAAGCCGAGAGAAATCAAGCCGGTCAAGTTGAGTTTGCCCCACCAGGAAGCTATGAAGGGGAGAGTGGTGATCCGGGTGCAAGATGTTTCCGGAACGGCGGGAAACAAGCTTTTGTGGAAGCCGGCTCGTTTTGATGTGCGCGGAGGGGAGAAACTGGCCGTCACCGGACCGAATGGTGCCGGAAAAACCACGCTGATCCGAAAGATCATCCGCCAGGATGAGGGAATCACAGTTTCGCCGTCTGTGAAAATCGGTTATTTCAGCCAGAATCTCAATATTCTTGATCTGAAAGAATCGATTTTGGAAAATGTCCGTTCCACCTCCAAGCAGGATGAAACGTTGATACGCACTGTCCTGGCCCGGTTGCATTTCCGGAGGGACGATGTTTATAAAAAAGTGGAGGTGTTAAGTGGCGGGGAACGGGTCAAAGTGGCATTGGCCAAAGTATTTGTCAGTGACATTAACACCCTCGTTTTGGACGAACCGACGAACTTCCTGGATATTGAAGCGGTGGAAGCTTTGGAATCCCTTCTTCAAGAGTACGAAGGCACGGTCATCTTTGTCACTCACGACCGGCGTTTTGTGCAAAAGCTGGCAACCCGGATCCTGGAGATCAAAAACCGGGAAATTCGTTTTTTAGACCGTCTTGATGAAGAGAAACGGCAGCCTGGGCGGCAAAAAGAAAAGGATGCCGGGGAGGACCGGCGGCTGTTGATTGAGACCAAAATATCCGAGGTGCTCAGCCGGTTGAGCGTGGAGC